>JAJXXS010000176.1 GCA_021780975.1 Pseudomonadota bacterium | reverse complement strand
ATACCCCAAGCATGGTATCCAGCAGGGAAAACACCCCGGTAATGAAGGCGTTGTCGCACTCGTCCTGCGACATGAGATTGCCTGCCAGGAGTTCCATCATGCGTCCGCGGGTGACGGCGGTGCGTATCACCGCCGGTGGCGTGCCCGATTTGTCTATGGTGGCGAGCAGCAGCGTCAGCCAGCGGAACAGCTTGCGGTAGCCCAGCAGCGTGACGGCGTGACGGAAGGACGTCACTTCCGACATCAGTCCGAAGCCAGACGAATTGATGTAGCGCAGCAGCTTGAAGGACAGGGCCGGATCGCGCTTGATGACCTCGTCAATCTCACGCAACTCGGCTTCCTTGCTGACCAGGTTTATCAGCTGCAGGACGTTGGAGAAGGCCGGGTTGACCACCTTGGCGGTGACGGTCTGGGGTTTGGCGAAGTAATAACCCTGGAAGTAGTCATAGCCCAGGTCAAGATGAAATTTGAACTGCTCCAGGGTCTCGACTTTTTCGGCCACGATTCGAAACTGCCTCTGAGACTGGGCTTTCTTGGCAAGAAACTGCGCCAGGGCAGGGTTGCCCGACTGCACGTCGAATTTGATGAAGCTCAGATGCGGCAGCCAGGGCGCATAGGGGCCGGCGGCAGCGAACACCCCCCCGGCGATCTGGAAACCGCGTACGCGCAGGTTTTCCAGCTTGGCGGCGATATCGGCGATGACGGCAGGGTCATCTCCTGGAACGCGCGGAATTTCCAGAACCATGCGTTCGGGGAACACGATTTCCAGGTGCTCGCCACTGAGATCCTCAAATATGCAGTTGACGAACGCCAGCTTGTCGCCAAAAAGCTGTTCGGTGGCGAAATTGGACAGCGCGTTGAATAAAAAAGCGGTGTCGGATTCGACCGTGTGGGTGGTGGGGGCGGACTGGCTGGTTGCGTCGGCGCGCGCCAGCAATTCGTAGCCGAATATGTCCTGCTTGCGGTCAAGGATGGGCTGGCGGGCGATAAAGACCGATTGGCCGGCGTCATTGTCCGGTCCGCCGGGATTCTGGGATGGATTTCCGGGTGGGGTGGGTTGCATGCGGTGAACCTTGGATGCCAAAAAAGCTGGGGGCCCGCCAAGCATGCGAGCGCCACCAGTTCTTATTACGGCTCAGGGCAGCCAGGCCTTGAGCCAGACATCCAGGTGGTCTTCCAACATCCAGTGCTGGCGGATGTGGGCGCGCAGTTCATCGCCACGTGCCGCCAAAGCCGCGCGATCGCTGACGGCTTCGCGGATTGCCTTGACCCAGGCGGCATATTTGTTGGCGACACGCCAGACCGGGAAATCGCCTTGATACGGCGCCAGGTCGGAGCACACCACCGGGTAGCCGAGGATGCCGCATTCCAGGATGCGCAGATGGCTTTTGGCCTCGTTGAAGGGATTGTCTTCCAGCGGTGCTATGGCCAGGTCGAGATCAAGGCTGGCCAGTTTGGGGGCGTACTGGTCGAGCGGCATGCCGGGATAAAACTCCTTGACATAGGGTCGCAGGGCGTCCGGGCACATGCCGAAGAACACCCAGTCCACCTCCTCCGCCAGGTCGCGCACCACATCGGCGATCATTTCCAGATCGCCTTGGTGGCCGATGCCGCCCGCCCAGCCCACGCGTGGCCTTGGGCCGCCGCGGCGCTGCGGGCTGAGGCCATCCCAGCGGTGCGCCTCAAGGTAGTTGGGCACCACGACGACTTCGTCGCTCAGGTCGCGGTAAGCCTGCGCCAGCGGCTGGGTGGCCACCACCAGGCGCTGGCACAGGCCGGCCGCCTTGCGGAAGCGCTTGTAAATGTCCTTGTGGATGCCGGAACGGTGCGTGCTCTTGAGCGGCAGGTTGGTGATGAGGTCGTCGATCTCGAACACGCGGAAGGCCTTGCTGTATTTCTTGTGGCGTTCCAGCGCCTCGATTTGCGGCCATTCCATCTGGCGCTGCACCACCAGGCTGTCCGGTTTGATGCGCTCCATTTCCGCGGGATCGAAAATGCGCATGGTTTCCCAGCCCTGGGTGCGGCCGGCGCGGTTGAGCGCGCGCATGGGGGCGATGATGCGGTACTCGCCGCAGCCCTCGCGGTCGGCGGAGTGCACCAGAAGGCGCGGCCGCGGGCGCCAGTCGGGATCCCACGCCAAGGCGGCCTGATCGTCGAGCAGGAAGTCCGTGCTGGCGAGGCTCAGGTGGCGGTTGTAGGCGGGGTCGCAGGCCAGCTTGGGCAGCCAGCGGGTGTACATGGCATCCTTCTCGGCGGCAAAGCGCTTGAGCTTGGCTTCGTCCGGCTTGGCTTCCACCTGCCCCTTCTGGCTGGCGGAACCTTCGTGCATGAGGATGGCGTAAGGGGTCCAGACGATGCGTTTTCCCTTCGCGCCGACTTTGAGGCACAGGTCGATGTCGTTGTACGACACGGCAAAGGCCTGTTCGTCGAGCCCGCCAACTTCCTGGTACAGCGATTTTCCAATCAACAGGCAGGCCCCCGTCACAGCGGAGTAATTCTGCGTGAGCTGCAGGCGCCCGAAATAGCCGCGGTCTTCCGGCGGGCGGGTGATGAAAGGATGCTCGGCCGGACCCTTCATGCCGAGGATGACGCCCGCGTGCTGGATGCGCCCGTCCGGATAGAGCAACTTGGCGCCGACGATCCCCACTTCGGGGCGCAAGGCGTGCGACATCATTTCGTCGAGCCAGTCGTCGTGCAGCGCGGCGGTGTCGTTGTTCAGGAGGAGGAGAAAGTCGCCGCGTGCCGCCCGCGCCGCGGCATTGTTCATGGCGGAGAAATTGAAGGGGCCCGGATAGCGCAGAACGCGCAGCCGGCCGCCCAGTTCGGCTTCCTTGCTCTCTATCGCAGCGAGATAGTTGCGCGCTTCTTCGCTTTGGCTATCGTTGTCGATGACGATAATTTCGTAGGCCGGATATTTGGTCTTCTCGATGATCGATTCCACGCAGCGCTGCAGCATGGGTAACTGGTCGCGCGTGGGAACGAGGATGGATACCAGCGGTTGTGTCGCTTGCCGGTAGCCCACGCGGAATGAGGGCGGGAAAGGTCCGGGCTGCACTTCTGCATCGATATTGCAGCGCCGCAGATGCGCCTCCAGCGCCGCCTGGCCGGCAGCCAGGATTTCTGGGATGGATTTCGAGGTATGGCTGGAGCCTTGCAAGCGGTGATACAGAACCTCGGGCACATGGCCGATCGCAGCGCTGCCAGCCTGTTCCCAGGCGCGTAGCACGAGATCGTAGTCTTCTGCCCCTTCGCGCTCGGGGTCGAAGCCCCCCAAATCCGCGAAGAGGTCGCGGCGGATAAGCAGCAGCCCGCCGGTGTAAGGCAGACTGCGAAAATAATCGGGATTGAAGTCCGGTTTGCAGTGCGGATTGGTGTGTTCACCGTCGGCGGTGAGGCTGTCCTCATCCGTGTAGATGACTTGCCACTCCGGATGCTGCTTGATCGCCAGGGCGATGCGGAAAAGGGCGTCGGGGGCGAGTTGGTCGCCGGCGTCGACCAAGCCCACCCAGTCGGTGGTGCCTCCAAGCAGGGTGCTGTTGACCTCTTTGAGAAGTGCGGCGCCTTCGGCAAGTGCGTTGTCTTTGGCCTCGCCTGCAAGCCACTGGCCTTGCAGGCTGGCACGGGTGGGCTGGGGCGAGCGTTCTCGTGAGGCGACGACCGCAAGGCGGAAGCGCGGCGATTGCGGCCACTTGGCCAGAACCTCATCTGCCCAGGTTTTCTCGCCCGGGCACCAGCGGGCTTCGGGCAGCCAAGGGGGCAGCGGGGCGGGCGCTGCCGGACGGACGGCAGCTTCGGGCGACATTGCCTGGTTAGATGCAGGGGATGGCGTAGCCGGCAAAGAGATTATTACCTGTGGCGTCTCTCGCCAAGGAATTCCTGCAGCTTTCGCGGACAGCGCCGGGTAGCCGCCCAGACGCAGCCGTTCCCGCCAGGCATCGGCACGAAGATCGCAGACTTTGTCCAACACTGCCTGAATTACGACACCGGGAGCGATAGCCTCCATACAGAAGGACTTGCCGAATTTACAGCGGGGATTGGTGTTCGGAGCGGGAAGATCATGGAGGCATCCGACGCATTCCACGGGTGAGCGAATGGCTGTTTGCTCTGCGCCAATGGGGATTCGTAACGCCGGGTCGACCATGCCATACAGACCGATCCCTGGGGTCCCGACGGCAGCCGCTATATGCAGCAGGGCGGAGTCCGGTCCCACCAGCATGTCTGCCGCAGCAATCGCAGCGGCGCTTTCGCGGAGGTCCATCCGGCCGACCAGATCGAGCACGCGTGGCATGGCGGGTGGATGAAAGTCGGCACCAGCGCCGAGGGCGATGAAGCCTATTCTTGGATCGGTGGCCAACGCGGCAAGCAGTACATTCCAATGGCTGGCGGGCCAACTGCGATCAGGCGTGGCGCCCATATGCACGGCGATTACTTTGGATACAGTATTCCAGTTCGCACCCGCTTGCGCTATGTGACTGCCAACGGCGTGGTAGTCGCGCGCGTCGAGGTAAAGATCAAGTGCGGGGTTGGGCAGAGCCACTCCTGCTGCTTCCGCATAGGCGCTCAGGATGTGCTGCTTGGGGCGACGCTCGTAGGCCTCATCCAGGTTGATGACGATGTCGGTGCTGCGCGGCTTGAAACCCGATGAGGTGGCCATCAGCAGATCAACGTTTGGATTGCCGGCAAACACCTCGTTGATGTCTGTTGAAACCACCAGGGTGTGGTCCGGCAGGTGTTTGCGTATCTCGCGGACGATGGGCGTAGCCTGCAGTACGTCGCCGCGAGCGTAACGGCGCTGAGCTACGACGCGCGGGCGCAGGGGGACGTCGCGAGGGTCTGATAGCACCATCAGGTAGTCTTCGTCCCAGTCGGTGTTGATTTGCTGTAGCGTAGTGATTCGGCCAGTCTGCTCCAGCGCGTTCTCAGTGAAAGCGGGGCGGCCTTGTCGGTAGAAGGCCACGTGACCGAAATGGGGCTGGAGGAAGGTGCGTATGCGGGAATAATTCCATGCGCTCCAGTGATGCGGGTTAAGGTGAAAACCATGCCACCGCTCGCATGGCAATGACACCAGCATGCGGCCGCCTGGAGCGAGGTGCTTTTTCAGTTCCAAAAGAAAAAATTCCGGATCGGGGGTGTGCTCTATGGTTTCAAGCGAGAGCACCCAGTCGAAGCCTGTATCGGGAAGGTCTTCCAAGAGCCCAAGGTGGAAACGGCTGCGGTCTGGCGTATTGAGGCGCCTGGCTAGCCCGATGGCGAGGCTATCCAGATCGGCCCCAACATATTCTTTGACGGCTGGTTGCCGTTCGAGCAGCCAGGCAGCGCCGAAGCCTGGGCCGGTGGCTACTTCTAGCACGCGGCCCGCTTGAACCAATTCTTGCACCCATTGGTAGCGGTTAAGCACCTGAGCAGTGGTCCAATAATTTTCTAGCCCAGGGATTGATCGGCCATTTAGCAGTTGATCTACCGGAGCGCCGAACGCGGCCTGGAAAGATGCCGCGCCAATGACACGGCCCAGGGGTGATTTTTGGTGCCATAGGTCGACTATGTGCGCGCTGACCTTGGCAAGCAGTGCCTCGGGCCAATCGGAAAATGCTTCCGGCCAAATTAGTCGCCCGGTTGCAGTGTCGAGCGGCAGCGCAAGTGCCGGAATGAGGCGGCCGGCATCTGGAAGATAAAAATAGAGGTCCGTATGAGGATGGAGGGTGCCATTGTCACGGAGTGCGTCGAAGCGAACCGTGCAGAGATCGATTTGTTTCCGTGCCAGTTTGTGCAACGTGGCTCGGGTGTGGAGTTGCCGAGCATCGAGGGCTGCATCAAAGGCGAAGGCGCGTGCGGCTTCTTTCAAGCGTCGTCCTTATCATTGGAATCACAGGTACTGGAATAGGCTCAATCCCTGCACCTTAGCATAAGCCTGCTCCGAAGCCTGTAGCGCCGTAAGGCTCTGCTGATAGGCGGTGATCACCTGGGGGTAGTTGATGTCGGTGAGTTGCGATTGCTGTGTCTGGATTTGCAGGGTCAGGGTGGAGTTCATGTTCTGCACCGCCTGTACCTGTTGTAGGCGCGTGCCGATGGCAGCCTGGGTGTTGAGCAGCGTGGTCTGCGCCTGATCCAGGCCTGCGATGGCGTTGCCTATGGCCTGGGCGCGCTGGGCGTTGGCGCCGGGTGCGGAGGAATTCGTCGAGAAAGCCTGCTGCAGATTCTGGAAGATCGTGAACAGGCTTTGATGGCCCGCGGCGGCGATGGTGAAGGTGTCTCCCGAGGCCGGGGTGCCCTGTACGGGCACGTTCAGCACGGTGGTACCCCCGCTGGAAGGAATGCTGATGCTCATGCCGGGTGTGAATGTGCCGGACGCGACCACGCCCGAGGCGTTCATGCTGCTGCCCGTGCCGCTGGTGACGGTGTAGGTTTGCGTGCCGCCGTTGGCGGTGCTGCCGCTGAAGCTGATCTGGTATTGGGTCTGATCGACCACGAGCACCTGCTGCGCCAGCGAAGCATTGGCGACGCTGCCGGGCCCGGCCACCGCGCCGCCGGAGTTGCTGCCGGAAGCCGCGACGGTAAAGCTGCCGTTGCCACCCGGGATGTCCATGAAGACTGCGTTACCCGGGTCACTCACCGCGGTCTGCAGCGAAGAGCCGATAGTCAGCTGGTTCTGCGCGCCGTCGCCGGAGTATTGCACCTGGCCGTTGGGCATGAGTGAGAAAGGCTGGGTCTGGTTCTGGCTGCCCGCGAACAGGTAATTGCCCTGGCCGTCCTGGGTGTTGGCGTATTGCA
>JAJXXS010000358.1 GCA_021780975.1 Pseudomonadota bacterium | reverse complement strand
TTTGTTGGCTTCAATGAACTGGTAGGCGAGACGAACATGACTGCGATTGCGTTTTGTGGCCATGAAGTATCTCCCATGGGGTGCGGACTCTTAGGGTTTCATCCTCCACTAAATCCTGGGAACTCCACCCCTCCCTTAGCGGCCGCTAAGCCCTCGCAGTGGGGGTTGGCGGGTACGGCTCCATGCCCCCCGAACCCCAGGAACCCGCGGCACACAAGGAAAAGGTGCGCGCACAAATGCATGCAGAGCACGGAAGGCGTGATTTGGTTTCCACGGTAACCATGTCTATCAATAGCCACAGCCCCTGGAGAAACTATTATGGGACCGTGGCTGCGTTGGGCTGCCCCACCCAACGCAGCATTCAGGAGGCCAGCTGTGCGTATCGACCCATAGTCGCCCTCCCAACGACGCCGGCACAGGATGGCGTGTCCCAGTTCAAGGTGTTTCAAGACGGGCTGCTGGACGTGCTTTTTGTCCCGCCAGTAGGAGGAAAGAATGCAATGGATAAGTCAATTGCGTTAACACCCTTGCTAGAGGTGATCAACCAGCGAAGCTCTGTTCGCTCCTACTCGGGTGAAGCCATCGACCGTTCTGCGATCGATGTATTACTCCACGCCGCTTCGCGCGCGCCGACCGCGATGCACGAAGAGCCATGGCAGTTCCTCGTCATTCAGGATAAAGCAACACTCAGGCGCCTGTCGGAACGCGCCAAGGCGCTTTTCACCGAAGAGGCAAGGCGACTGCATACCCCACGTGGTGATAGTGCAGCAACGCGCTTCGCTCAACCAGATTTTGACGTCTTCTATGACGCAGGCACGTTGATTGTCATCTGCACCAAGATGCCTGGCCCTTTCGTAGAGGCCGACTGTTGGCTCGCTGCGGAGAACCTCATCTTGGCTGCGCAGGCAATGGGGCTTGGCACCTGTGTTATCGGTTCTGCCAGATCAGCCCTCAACACAACGGCAGTCAAAGATGAATTGGGCATTCCAATGCATATGACAGCGGTAGCGCCCATCATTGTTGGAAAGCCACGTGGGCATTGGCCCCCGACGCCGCGCAAGCGGCCAGAAATACTTCTTTGGCGATGATGGGAAGGCAGCACAAAATAGCATCGTCAGCTTGGCTTGTGCCGCGATATCAATGCCCAAAAATCCTTGTTTACGACTTTATTGTCGGAGGTACGCCCTAACCAAGGAAAATACTCGGTTTTGTTTACGACTTTAGGTTCAACCTGCCGCCGAAGGCCCCCTCCGAAAGCCACCCCAATGCTAGTGGCTTATTTACGACTTTAGTAGCCAAGAACAGCATTCCGAGCCATCACAGTCATAAACGCTTCTTAAGCAATGCTTCTGGTCTTGGCACCAAAGCTTCAAGAGCGGCACGGACAGCCCCAGTGCTCCGGATGGGGGCGTACCCCCGTATTTGCCGAAAAACGCCGCACCCTAACCGTGTATGACCAGACGCCTGCGCCGCTATCCCTTGCGCAAGCTTTTGAGCAAGCCCTCTTTGACGCTGCTCAGGTCGCATGCGCGAACGCCGCCGTACGACGCGGCCTCCAGAGCTTGCACATGCCTTGCCAGGTCCGCCGTCTGCTTGTCGGCAGGCAGTTGATTCCACCACTCCCCCAAAGTCGGCGCCGGAGGGCTCCTGAGGTGCCAGGAACATCGGCGCAGGGCGCGGCTTAGGGAGGCGGCATCCGCAGCGCTGCTAACCGCCTGCAGGCAGCGCCGGCGCGCAAGCGCCCCGTTTGCAAAGCGGTAGGCCAACCAGCATGGCAACAGGAAGGCCAGAACCGCGGCCAGCATCCATGCGCTCCATGCCAGACGCTGATAAAGCGGGTTGAACACCCGGATGTCCCGGCCTTGCAGCATCACAGCCTGCAGCTCGCCGCGCACCGGGTCGAACCAGGGAAAAACCAAGCGTGGGATATGCAGGACACCGCCGCGCTGCGGACGCAAATAAATCGTGGCGCGCAGGTTGAAACCTGGCCCCGGTTTGTCGCCCGCCGTCATGTTCTCGATGGCGGGCGGGTAGGCTGAGAGTTGCGGGTACGCTTCCAGTTGCAGTCCCAGCAGGTGGCGCAATTCGTCAGCGCCCAGGCCGCCGCGCACGGCGATACTCCAGACCAACGGCCGGTGCAGCGGCCAGCGCGGCGGCAGCGGCGCGGCGGAAACCTGCAGCGGCCCTACCGGTACGCCCAGGGGCAGCCAGCCCGGGAGCGCTTGCGCGGTGAACTGCAGGCGGGGTGGCGGAAAGCGCAAGGCCGCGCCGAACTTGCTGGCGGCCAGCATCGGCAGGTGGACAGAGTACAAACCGGCACGGGTCGGCATGACTTCCCACACGTAACGGTGCAGGGTGCAAGGAGTACCGCTGCATGTGGCCTGAACCTGTGTTTCCCCCCGGGATTTCAGGAACAGGCCGTCGCTGACAGGCAGGTGCGGGCGCTGCCAGAGCAGGCTGCCGTCGTCATGGATGTCCAGGACCAGGCGCGTAGGCTGACGCACCATGGGCTGGGCCGGTTGCACGCTCAGCGATGAGGAGACTGCCGGTACCAGGGCGGAAGCAGCTTCGACCTGCACAGCAAGCGGCCGCGTGCGGGCGCCGCCAAGCGTGAAGGCCGGCAAGCGAATCTTTCCGGTATGCATCGGATAGATGTTGACGCTCAAGGTCTGCTGTTCTCCGGATTGGCTGGAGGTGGCGGGCCCCAGATCGAAGTCGCGCGCCAGGGGACGCAGGTCCAGCCGGTCGAGCGACAGGCCACGGGCGGTGAAGGTCAGGCTGATGGGCGCGCCGAGAGGCGAATGCGCGTGGTCAATCCGGGCAGTCAGGCTGGCGGCGTCTGCCCACAGGGGCCACAGAAAAGCCGCCAGGGAGAGCGCCAGGCTCGGGCCCGTTTTCACTGCTCCGCCCCCAAGGTCGCGGTGTCCTGGGTCAGCAGGCCGCGGGCGAGGGTGCGCCGGCGATCGTGCAGCCATTGCATCTTCTTGAAACCCGACTGCCAGCCGGAGACATCTATCGCGCCGTCCCCTGCTCCAGTCTGTCCGCCTTGCAGGCGGGCCCCAGCGCCGGCAATCGCTCCCCGCTCGATGAGCGGCCCCAGGGGCGCAGGCTTGAGATGCTGCACGACTGTGGCACTGTCCCAGTCGAGGTCCACCTCACCTACCGCCGCCAGACCTGGCCGGGCGCGCACACCCGTGGGCGGCAAGGGATGCGGAGCGTGCTGCTTCAGACGCCATAGACTTATGCGCAGATTGGCCCGGGCGCGCGCATCCTGCGGCCTTAGCCGCAACACCGCTTGAAAAGCCTCTGCTGCGCCCCCCCAGTTGCCCAGCCCATAGAGGGCGTTGCCGAGATCGTAGAGCGCGTCCAGGCGCTGGCCCGGCGTGGAGGCGAGCATCAGGGCAGTGCTGAAATGACGCGCGGCGACAGCATAGTCGCCCAGCTGCCAAGCCGCCGCGCCGGCGCCCAGTGCGCCAGCGTAGCCGCCTGCGCGCTCGTAGCGCGTTTGCGCGACGGCCCAGCGGGCGCCCTGCCAGGCATGCCAGGCCGCCTGCAGGGCGTCATCGGCGTGGGCGCGCGGCAAGGGCGCGAAAATGAAGGCGCCAAGCACAACCAGGACGAGGCGGCCCCCGGCTCGCGGCAGATACAGCAGCAGCATGAGAGCCAGGGCCGGCGCCAGCAGCCAGGGATAAAATTCGCGCCAGGCACGCGGCTTTACGATCGTTGGCGTCTTCCCCGGTAAGCGGGCAATGCCGCGGTCATAGAGCGCCTGCCAGTCGCGGTCGCCATCCGTGACCTGGGCAAACTCACCCCCGGTGGATGCGGCCAACGGGCGATAGCCTGGCGCACCCAGGCGGCTCATGACGGCGCCGCCATCGGCGGCAGTCAACACGGCCCCCGCCGGGGTGGCCACCCCCAATATGAAAAGCGGAACCTGGGCGCGAGCCAGCGCGGCCACCGCGCCGCGCACCGCCGCACCCGAGGCCCCTTCCAGACTTTGCCTTGATGCATCGCTCACCAGCAACACCGCGCTGGGTTCTGTGTGCTGTCGCGCTTGATCGAGCGCCAGCGTCAAGGCGGCGGCTGGATCGTCGCCCGCTTGCTGAATGAGGCCGGGCTGAGCCAGGTCGAGGGCGTCGCGCAACACCCGCGGGTCATTGCTGGGGGGGCTCAGCAGTCCCGCGCTGCCGCTGTAGACGATCAGGCCAAGACGTTCGCCCTGCAGCCGGGCCAGCAAGTCCAGCAGCTTCAAGCGGGCACGGGCCAGGCGATTGGGGGCGACATCGGCCGCCTGCATGGCAGGAGATATGTCCAGAACGGCGTATATCGTGAGGCGATGCAGAGGCTTGCCTGGGGCGATGGTTCCATGCCCCGCCGGCAAGGGCAGACGCGGCCCGGCCAGCGCAGCGGCGAGCAGCGCCCACGCCAGCAGGTGAAAGGTGCGCTGCGCCAGGCTCGATCCGCGCGTCGCGGTGTCGTGCACCGCCCACGGCCGCAGTGCAGCGTCAGAATAGGCCCCGGCGCGCCGCTTGCGCCAGCCGGCCAGCCCTTCCATCACCAGCGGCAGCAGGGCCAGCAAACCCCAGGCCGGGGCCCGCCAGTCGAATTGGGCAAGCCAACTCACGCGGCAGCGCCTCGCAAAATGGCGAAGCGCGTCAGGCTCAGGCAAAGCGCGGCCATGAGAAGCGGCAGCCAGTACCACTCCCGCACCTCGCGTTGCCGGGGTGGCGGAGAGATGGTTTTCTCCAGACGGCCGATGGCGGAGATGGCGGCGTCCACGTCCGCCGTAGTGCGCACAAAGTAGAAATTGCCGCCCGTGAGACGCGCAATATCGGCCAGATTGGGTTGCCTGACAGCCTGAAATGCCGGCGCACGCCCCTGGGCGAAAAGATCGCTGCCGACCTGCACGGTGTAGATAGCCACGCCCAGGCGCCGCGCCACCGCAACCGCCTCGGCGGGGGTGATCTGGCCGGCATTGCTGTCGCCGCCATCGCTCACCAGGATGAGGGCGGGGTGCAGCCGGCGCTGGCGTACCTGTTTGAGGGCCAGCCCCAGGGCATCGCCCAGGGCGGTGTTCGGCCCCAGGAAGCCCACCTGCAGGCGATCGAGTTGCGCGACGAGATAGCCGCGATCCTGCGTAGGCGGCGCCAGCGTGGCGGCTTCGCTGCCAAAGGCGATGAGGCCCATGCGATCCCCGGCGCGCTTGGCGATAAAACGATCCATCACCGCCTTGAGCATGGTGATTCGGTCCACCGGCCGACCGTGGAGGCGGAAATCATCCGTGCTCATGGTCTCCGAGGTATCGATCACCAGCATGAGATCGCGCCCGATGGGCGGCGGCTGTATCCAGGGCCCGGGCTGCCGGGGCTGTGCCAGCGCCAGCACCATCATCGCAAAGGCCAGCGCATTGAGCGCCGTAAGCCAGCGGCGGCGCGGCAGGGGGGACGAGGAGGCAAGCGCGTGCGCCAGACCGGGATGGCGGTAGATCTCCGAGGGCGCCACGCCGGCTGCGCCGCGGCGCCAGGCCGCCGCTCCCCAGAGCGCCACGACGGGCAGGGCGGCGAACCATAGGGGATGGGCAAAACTCAGCATTTGCGCGCGCGGGGCAGCAAGCTTCTGGCATCCCGGCACAACTGCGCCAGTTGCGCACGGTCCCCGGGTGGCGCGCCGAAACGCAAGGCATCCAAGGCCGCGGCCCAGGCGGCCCAGGCGGCGGCGTTGATGCCGCTAGGGCAAAGCGCGGGGGACAGGTAAGGCAGCCGGTGCCGGCGCACCACCAGCTGCGCCAGTTGCCCCGCCACCCTGCGCGGATCCTCGACAAGCGCGGCACGCTGCAGACGCGCCAAACGGCGGCGCGTCGCACCCAGGCGCCAGAGCAGCCAGCCCAGAACCAGCGTCAGCGCGAGGCCTGCCAGCGCCACAGTCCAGGCGATAGGCGCCGCCGCCATCGGTGGCGGAGGCGGCGGGCCGACGATGGGCGCGAGGTCAGTGTGCGGATTGGGCATAAGCGGCAAAGCGGGACAACAAGGCCTCTTCCTCGCTGCCCACGAGCCAATAGCGGGCGCCCAAGGCCTGCAGGCGCGCGCTCAGTTCGGTCTGGCGCCGGGCAAAGGCGCTGGCAAGCTGCGCGGCGGTGAGGCGCGTGTCGACCCAGTATTGGCGTCCGGCCTGCAGATCATGGAACAGCGCAACGCCCATATCAGGCAATTGCCGCTCTGCGGGGTCGGCAATGCCCACAGCCCAGAGCTCGCCGTGCGCGGCCAGACGCGCCAGCAGGGGCCAGTGGCCGGGCGCCAGCCAGGCGAAATCGCTGACCATGACCAGGCGGCCGCCCTGCGGCAGTTGCGCGAGCAAGCTGCCCAGCCGTTCCGTATAGCGATGGGCTGCGGTGGGCGCCGCCGTTGCCGCCCAGGGCGGGCAGGCGCGCGCCGCAGCCCGGGCCAGCGCATCCGCGGCACCCTCACCCTCCCGCGCGGGCAGGCGCACATCGCCTTCGCCCCACAGGCTGACGCCGATGCTGTAACGCGCAGCGGCACCCGCGCAGGCCAGCAACACCGCCACGCGCGCGGCCTGGGCTGCCTTGAGGCGGCGGCGGGTGCCGAAGCGCATGGCCGGGCCGCGATCGATCACCAGATGCAGGTTGGGCTGGCGCTCCTCGCGGTAGAGGCGCAGGTAGGCGCGCCCGCTGCGCGCCGTGGTGCGCCAGTCCATGTGGCGGATATCGTCGCCTGGCAGGTAGGGGCGGGAAGTCTCGAAGTCCAGGCCATG
>JAJXXS010000160.1 GCA_021780975.1 Pseudomonadota bacterium | reverse complement strand
ACTCGGCGGGGCGTGCGCGGGCTTAGGCGTCGCCTTCGGGTGCGGGCGCCGCTTCCGGCTTGGGCGGCGCCTCGGTCAGGGCCTTCATGGAAAGGCGCAGGCGGCCTTTCTCATCGGCCTCGAGCACCTTGACCCTGACCTGCTGGCCTTCCTTGAGGTGGTCGGACACGGCATTGATGCGTTCGTGGGCGATCTGCGAAATATGCAGCAGGCCGTCGCGTCCGGGCAGCACGTTGACGATGGCGCCGAAGTCCAGCAGCTTGACCACGGTGCCCTCATAGATGGCTCCGACTTCCACGTCCGCCGTGATGGCCTCGATGCGCTTCTTGGCGGCCTCGCCGGCTTCCATGGTGACGCAGGCAATTTTTACCGAACCGTCGTCGTCGATTTCGATCTGCGTGCCGGTTTCCTCGGTCAGCGCGCGGATCACTGCGCCGCCCTTGCCGATGACGTCGCGGATCTTCTCGGGGTTGATCTTCATGGTGATGATGCGCGGGGCGTACGCGGACATCTCCTCGCGCGCACCGCCCACGGCCTGCTTCATCAGCCCGAGGATGTGCATGCGGCCTTCCTTGGCCTGCTTGAGCGCCGCGTCCATGATTTCCTTGGTGATGCCCTGGATCTTGATGTCCATCTGCAGGGCGGTGACGCCGCGGTCGGTGCCGGCCACCTTGAAATCCATGTCGCCCAGGTGATCCTCGTCGCCGAGGATGTCGGTCAGCACGGCGAAGCGCCCACCTTCCTTGATGAGGCCCATGGCGATGCCCGCCACATGGGCCTTGAGGGGCACGCCGGCATCCATCATGGAGAGGCAGCCGCCGCACACCGATGCCATCGAGGAGGAACCGTTGGATTCGGTGATCTCGGACACCACGCGCAAGGTGTAGCCGAACTCCTCCTTGCTCGGGAGGACCGCCAGCAGGGCGCGCTTGGCGAGGCGGCCGTGGCCGATCTCGCGCCGCTTGGGGCTGCCGACGCGGCCGGTCTCGCCGGTGGCGAAGGGCGGCATGTTGTAGTGCAGCATGAAGCGCTCGGAATACTCGCCCATGAGCGATTCGATGGTCTGCTCGTCGCGCCCAGTGCCCAGGGTGGTCACCACCAGGGCCTGCGTTTCGCCGCGCGTGAAGAGGGCGGAGCCGTGGGTGCGCGGCAGCACGCCGGTGCGGATGGTGATGGGGCGCACCGTGCGCGTGTCGCGGCCGTCGATGCGGGGCTGGCCGGAGAGGATGCGGTTGCGCACGATGCGCGCTTCCAGCTTGAAGAACTCGTCCTTCACTTCGTTCACCGCCAGGGTGTCCATGTCGGCGGTGATGCAGGCTTCGAAAACCTTGGCGCGTACTTCGTCGACCTTGGCCATGCGCGCCTGCTTCTGCTTGATGTTGTAGGCGGCTTCCACATCCGCCTTGGCCAGGCTCTCGATTTTCTCGATGAGCGCGTTGTTGGCGACGGGAGCCTGCCAGTCCCATTCTTCCACGCCGGCTTCGTCGGCCAGTTCGTTGATGGCGTTGATGGCGGCCTGCATCTGCTGATGGCCGAACACGACGGCGCCGAGCATGATGTCCTCAGGCAGTTCTTGGGCTTCCGATTCCACCATCAGCACGGCGGCTTCGGTGCCGGCCACCACCAGGTCGAGCTGGCTGGTCTTGAGTTCGCTGGCGGTGGGGTTGAGGATGTATTCGCCGTTGGCAAAGCCGATGCGGGCCGCGCCCACCGGGCCATCGAAGGGCAGTCCGGAAAGCGTCAGGGCGGCCGAGGCGCCGATCAGCGCGGGAATGTCGGAATCCACTTCCGGGTTGGAAGACAGCACCGTGGCGATGATCTGCACTTCGTTGAAGAAACCCTCGGGAAAGAGCGGGCGGATGGGGCGGTCGATGAGGCGCGAGGTCAGGGTTTCCTTCTCGGTGGGCTTGCCTTCGCGCTTGAAATAGCCGCCGGGAATGCGGCCGGCGGCATAGGTCTTTTCCTGGTAATCGACGGTCAGCGGGAAGAAATCCTGGCCCGGCTTGACTTCGTTCTTCGCCACCACGGTGACCAGCACCACGGTGTCGTCCATGTTCACCATCACGGCACCGCTGGCCTGACGGGCGATCTCTCCGGTTTCCAGGGTGACGGTGTGGCGGCCATACTGGAATGATTTTTTGAAGGGGGTCACTTGTCTCGTCCTTTTCTAAAGCAGAACCGCCCCCGATGGGGCGGTTCTGGTCATCAATAGCATGCCGCGGCGGCAGCCTGCGCGCCGCAGACGCGCGCAGCCATGCCTCGTCGCGCTTGCGTCCGTCCAGCGCCTGTCCTGATACAGGGAAAGGCAGGGTGTCGCGGCGCGCAGATCACCTTGGCCACCGGATATTTACTTGCGCAGACCCAGGCGTTCGATCAGGGTCTTGTAGCCTTCGAGATTGGTGCGCTTGAGGTAATCCAGCAGCTTGCGGCGGCGGCTCACCATCTTCAGCAGGCCGCGGCGGGAATGGTGATCCTTGGCGTGGGCCTTGAAATGGTCGGTGAGGTGGTTGATGCGGGTCGTCAGGAGCGCGACCTGGACTTCCGGGGAACCGGTGTCGTTGGTGGCGCGCTGATAATCCTTGAGCAGTTGGGCCTTTTCGGCAGTGGTGACAGCCATGATGTTTCCTCATGAAACTAAAACAAACGAATCGCGAAGCCCTGCGGCTGGGTTGGGCTTCGTTCCGAGCGCGAAATTCTAGCCGAAGACGGCGGCTTACTCAATAAAGCGATGTTTTTGCTTGATTTTGGCCGGTGGTTTTCTGCGCGACGAGGCGCTTGGCGCGCAGCAGCCCCGTGCTTGCGCATTGCCCTATGCCGAGGAAGCGTCCGCGCGGCCCGTACAGGCGGATCAGTTCGGCGCTGTTGGCGCAGGACACCACCTTGCCCTGGGTGAGGGCGAGGGCGTCTTCCTCCGCCAGGGCGAGGGCGGGGAGGTGGGCCACCAGCGCATCGGCGGGCTGCAGCAGGGCGGCGCGCTCCCCCTGCGGCAGCGCTTCCAGCGCGTCGAGGCCCACGGCCTGGTCAAGCTGGAAGCCTCCCGTGGCGACGCGCACCAGGCGCCGCAGATGGCCGCCGCAGCCGAGGTGGCGGCCCAGATCCTCCGCCAGGGTGCGCACATAGGTGCCGCTCGAACAGCGCACCTCGAAGCTCAGCAGATCGCCGTCCAGCGCGAGCAGTTGCAGCCTGGCGATGTGCACCCGGCGCGCCGGGCGGGGCAGGGTGATGCCGGCACGGGCATATTCGTAGAGCGGCTTGCCGGCGACCTTGAGGGCGGAATACATGGGCGGCGTCTGCTCGATCGTACCGCGCAGCAGCGCCATGGCTTCTTCCACCCTGGCTGGCGTGGCCTGCACCGGGCGCACCTCCAGGATCTCCCCCTCGGGATCGCCGGTCGTGGTGGTGACGCCCAGTTGCATCACCGCGCGGTAGCTCTTGTCCGCCTCCAGCAGGAACTGGGAAAACTTCGTGGCTTCGCCGAAGCAGAGCGGCAGCAGTCCCTGGGCGAAGGGGTCGAGCGTGCCGGTGTGGCCGGCCTTGGCGGCGTTGAGCAGGCGGCGTGCGCGCTGCAGCGCGGCATTGGACGACAGGCCCGCCGGCTTGTCGAGCAGGAGCAGGCCATCGATGGCGTCGCGGGCGGGTTTCATGGATCTTGCATGCCGGCGTCCGGAAACTGTTCCGGCACTGCCAGGGAGGTCCGGCGGGCCTAGTCGCCCTCGCCCTTGTCCTCGGCGTGGTGCGAGCGATCCTCCGCCACCGCCTCGTCGATCAGGCGCGACAGGCTCATGCCGCGTTCCACCGACTCGTCGTAGGAGAACGCGAGGGTGGGCACCATGCGCAGCTTCATGCGCCGCGCCAGCTGGGTGCGCAGGAAGCCGGCGCTCTGGTTGAGGCGCTTCACCAGTTCGGCATGCGCGGCGGCGGGGTTCAGACTGGTGACGAACACCTTGGCATGTTCGAGGTCGGGAGAGACTTCCACGTCCATGATGGTCATGAGGCTGAAATGCGGGTCGCGCATTTCCAGGCGCACGATCTCCGCCAGCTCGCGCTGGATCTGCTCGGCGACGCGACGGGAGCGCGGATAGTCCTTGGGCATGGGCGTATGAAGGAGCGGGAAGCGGGCGGCCCGCTACGGTCTACAGGGTGCGCGCGACTTCCACCACCTCGAACACTTCGAGCTGGTCGCCTTCGCGGACGTCGTCGAAGCCCTTCACCGAGAGGCCGCATTCGTAGCCTTCCTTGACCTCCTTGACGTCGTCCTTGAAGCGCTTCAGGGAATCGAGTTCGCCCTGGTGCACGACGACGTTGTCGCGCAGGATGCGTATGCCGGAATTGCGCCGGACCGTGCCCTGCACCACCATGCAGCCCGCCACCGTGCCGACCTTGGGCACGCGGAAGATCTGCCTGACGTCGACCAGACCGATGACGTTTTCCTTCTTCTCCGGGGAAAGCAGGCCGGTGAGCGCCGCCTTCACCTCATCCACCGCTTCGTAGATGATGTTGTAGTAGCGCAGATCCACGCTTTCCGCTTCCGCCAGCTTGCGCGCGTTGGCGTCCGCGCGCACGTTGAAGCCGATGATCACGGCTTTGGAGGCGAGCGCGAGGTTGACGTCCGATTCGGTCACGGCGCCGACGCCGCTATGGATGATGTTCACCTTCACTTCGCTGGTGGAGAGCTTGGACAGGGCGTGCGTGAGGCCCTCGTAGGAGCCCTGCACGTCGGCCTTGATGATGAGCGGCAACTGCTTGACCTCGCCTTCGCCCATCTGCTCGAACATGGATTCCAGGCGCGCCGCCTGCTTCTTCGCCAGCTGCACGTCGCGGAACTTGCCCTGGCGGAACAGCGCGATCTCGCGCGCCTTGCGCTCGTCGGGCAGCACCAGGGCATCCTCGCCGGCGCTGGGAACATCGGATAGGCCCTGGATTTCCACCGGGATGGAAGGGCCAGCCTCGGCGATGGACTTGCCGTTCTCGTCCAGCATGGCGCGCACGCGCCCGAATGCTTGGCCGGCGAGGAGGATGTCGCCGCGCTTGAGGGTGCCGCTCTGCACCAGCAGGGTGGCCACCGGGCCCTTGCCCTTGTCCAGGCGCGCCTCGATGATGAGCCCCTTGGCGGGGGTGTCGCGCGGCGCACGCAATTCCAGCACTTCGGCCTGCAGCAGGATGGAGTCCAGCAGCTTGTCGATGCCGATGCCGGTCTTGGCGGACACGTCCACGAAGATGGCCTCGCCGCCCCATTCCTCGGGAACCACCTGCTGGCTCGCCAGCTCCTGGCGTATGCGCTCGGGGTTGGCTTCCGGCTTGTCGATCTTGTTCACCGCCACGATGACCGGCACGCCGGCCGCCTTGGCATGGTGGATCGCCTCGATGGTCTGCGGCATGACGCCGTCATCGGCGGCCACCACCAGCACGACGATGTCGGTCACCTTGGCGCCGCGCGCGCGCATGGCGGTGAACGCCTCGTGGCCCGGCGTGTCGAGGAAGGTGATGACGCCTTTGGTGGTTTCCACGTGGTAGGCGCCGATGTGCTGGGTGATGCCGCCGGCCTCGCCACTGGCGACGCGCGTGCGGCGGATGTGGTCGAGGAGCGAAGTCTTGCCGTGGTCGACGTGGCCCATGACGGTGACCACCGGGGCGCGCGGCAGCGTCTTGGCTTCCTCGTCCGCGGCGGTTTCCAGAAAGGCTTCCGGGCTGTCCAGCGCCGCCGCCTTGGCGACGTGGCCGAGCTCCTCCACCACGATCATGGCGGTTTCCTGGTCCAGCACCTGGTTGATGGTGACCATGGAGCCCATCTTCATCAGCGCCTTGATGACCTCCGTGGCCTTCACCGCCATCTTGTGGGCGAGATCGGCCACGGAGATGGTTTCCGGCACCAGCACCTCGCGCACGATGGGCTCGGTGGGAGCCTCGAACTGGTGCTCGCCTTCGGCGGCCTTGTGGCGATCCTTGCGCCCGCGCCAGCCACCCGCGCCGGCGTCGCTGCCGCGCGTCTTGAGGCCGCCCTTGCGCTTCTGCTGATCGTCCGCCCAGGTGCTGGTCTTGGCCTTCTTGCCAGGTTTCTTTTCCTTGTCGACCGGCTTTTCAGGCTTGTGCAGCGTGCCGGGCAGGGTGGGCGCGGGCGCCGCAGGCTGCGCCTGCTGCTGGCGCTGTTGCTCCTGCGCTTGGCGACGCGAGGTCTCGCGCTCCTGCTTGAGGCGCAGATCCTCCTCCTGGCGCGTGCGCAGCGCCTGCTGGCGGCGCGCTTCTTCCTCGCGCGACTTGAGCTCCGCCTCGCCGATGATCTGCGAACGGGTCACGCGCGTCTTGCGCGGCGCCGCCGGGGCGGCCTCCGGCGCGGGCTGTGCCGCTTCCGCAGTGCCGGCCTCCGGCGCCGCCGGAACCGCCTCGGCCTCGGCGGGTGGCGCTTCCGCTTCCGCCACCGGGGCCACGGGTTCCGCGGCGACCACTTCGGGGACGGCGGCCGGCGCGGCCTCTACGGTCACTTCCAGCTCAACCACTGGCGCTTCCACGGGCGCTTCAACTTCCTCCAGCGTCGCTTCAGCGGCAGCCTGCGGCACTGCCTCGCCTCCCGCCGCCGTGTCGCGCTTGACGTAGGTGCGCTTCTTGCGCACCTCCACCTGGATGGTGCGCGCGCGCCCGGTGCTGTCGGATTTCTTGATTTCCGTCGTCTGCTTGCGGGTGAGGGTGATCTTGGTCTTGCCGGCGGCATCCGCGCCGCCGTGCATGCGGCGCAGATAATCCAGCAGCAGGCTCTTGTCTGTTTCGGTGACCATGTCGTCGGCGTGCTCCTTGGCGACGCCGGCAGCCTTCAGCTGCTCCAGCAGAAGG
>JAJXXS010000364.1 GCA_021780975.1 Pseudomonadota bacterium | reverse complement strand
GGCAGGTGGTGCCGCAGCCGCTGGTTCCCGTCGTGCAGCAGCAACTGGCCTATCTCACACAGGGCGTGCTGGTGTGGCAGGGGCCGCTCTGGCCTGGCCAGGAGATGCAGTGGAGGCTGCAGGTCGAAGACGAGGATGGCGCGCCCCAGGGCGCTGCCTCCGCGCGGACATGGACCAGCACCCTGACCCTGGACCTGCCGCGCCTGGGACATGTGCAGGCGCGCCTGAGGCTGGTCGGGGAGAGTGTTCATGTGCAACTCTCCAGCCCGCACAGCGCGGCCAGACTGGCGACGGCCAAAGGCGAACTACAGCGCGGCATTGCCGCTGCCGGTCTGGCCTTGCAGGCTTTTTCCGTCGATGAAGGCTCGGGCTCATGAGTGCCGAAGATACGGACAAGGCCAGGCGCGAGGCGGTGGCTTTGCGCTACGCAGCGGGGCAGGGAGCACCCCTGGTGGTGGCAAAAGGCCGTGGCCTGCTGGCCGAGACCATCATCGCGCGTGCCAAGGAGGCAGGGGTCTACGTGCATGAATCGCCTGAACTCGTGCAGTTGCTGATGGCGGTCGATCTCGACCGCGAGATTCCACCAGCCCTCTATCAGGCCGTCGCCGAGTTGCTGGCATGGCTTTACCGCCTGGAGCAGGGCACTCAGGAGCCGGATGCCGGCACGGGCGAGGTCGCTTCCCGCGGGTAAAGAAATAAATACTTGTGTCGATATATCGGTAGCGCGATCCCTGATGAACGCGCAAGCATCCGCGCGGATTACGACGCGCGATTCCAACGATAAATCGGAAACCAATGGACCAACCGAGCCTGATTGCCTGGGCGGAGCAACTGCTGGAGCCCTTGGCCACCCTGGAGATGCTGGCGGAAGCTGATGCGGCGATGGAGAACCGCATCATCTACATGAATCAGGCTGCGCGCGAGACCATGGCGCATCACCACCGCGATCTCAACGCGGAGTTGCGTGGCGCTGACGTGAGAAGCGCTTTTTCGCGTTCCATACACCAGTTCCACAAGGATCCGGGACGGATACGCGCGGTCTTGCGCGGCATCGCGGAGGGCGAGGAGGCGGTGCACGTCACCGAAATGGCCATCGGGCCGGTGTGGTTTCACTTGATTTTCGCGCCGGTGAAGGACGCGAACGGCGCGCTGATCGCCTTCCATGCCAGTTGGCGCGAGATCAGCGCCGCCAAGGCGGTGGCAGCGGCTGCGCAGCGCATCGAGGAAAACTCCGGCAGTCTTCAGAACGTGACACGGCAGGGGCGGGACTCGCTGAATGCCGCAGTGCAACGCATGGGCAGGGCGGCGCAAGTGGTCGAGGAGAGCGCACAGGCCATTGGCGACCTGCGCCGGCAGGCGGAATCTATCGGCGGCATCGTACGCTCCATCCAGGAGATCGCGGCTCAGACCAATCTGTTGGCGCTTAACGCTGCCATCGAGGCGGCGCGGGCCGGTGAACATGGCCGCGGGTTCGCGGTCGTGGCCGACGAGGTGCGCAACCTCGCCAAGCGTGCGCAGGAGGCCACCGTGGACGTGGAGGCCCATATGAACGAAGTCGCCAATCTCACCCACCATCTTGCCAGCGTGGGCGGCAAGACCCAGGAGGAGATGCGGGCGGCAGACACCGCCGTCAAGGAAACCGTGGGGCAGTTGTCCGAAGTGGCGCGGGTCAGCGGGGAACTGGCAGGTTTGATCGAAAAAATGCAAGGAGCAGTGCAATGAGCGCCTGGATGCAGGATGTGGATGAGCGTGCCAAGCTGGCGGGCACCAACAAGTTTGAGCTGCTGCTCTTCCGCCTCGGCACGGATGGCCTGAGCGGCAGCCGCGAAGTCTTCGGCATCAATGTGTTCAAGGTGCGTGAGGCGCTGGTCATGCCGCCGGTGACTTCCATGCCCGGTTCTCCCGCCCATGTTCTGGGCGTCGCCAATATCCGCGGTCAGATCATTCCCGTCATCGACCTGCCGGCCGTGCTGGGATGCAAGAGCGAGAAGAATGGCTTCATCATCGTCACCGAGTATGAGCGCTCGGTGCAGGGCTTCGCCGTGGAGGAGGTGGAGGAAATCGTGCGCCTCGACTGGAGCAAGGTGATGAGCGCGGAGGCCAATGCGGTGGGCGGTCTGGTGACCAGCCTGGCCAGCATGGGGGAGGGGGAGAATACCCGCCTGGCCCTGGTGCTGGACGTCGAGCGCATCCTGCGCGACGTGCTTCCGTCGCGGGTCGTCGACGCCGACAAGATAGCCGTCGACATGCAGCTGAATCTGCCGGAGGGCAGCCTCATTCTGTATGCCGACGATTCCTCGGTGGCACGCAGCCAGATCGAGAAGACCCTGGAAAAAATGGGTGCCCGCTTCGTCGCCGCAAAGACTGGCCTGGAGGCTTGGGAACGCCTGCAGACGCTCGCGCAGGAGGCGAAAACCGCCGGTCATTCCGTACGCGACAAGGTGGCACTCATCCTCACCGACCTGGAGATGCCACAGATGGATGGTTTCACCTTGACGCGGCGCATCAAGGAGGACGAGCGCTTCAAGCAAATACCCGTGATCATCCACTCCTCGCTTTCTGGCAGCGCGAACGAGTCGCATGCCAAGAGCGTGGGGGCCGAAGGCTACATCGCCAAGTTCGTGCCGGAGGAACTGGCGCGGGTAATCAAGCACGCGCTGGTCTAGCAGCCGTTCACTCGGCCATGTAGATGCGGTTCTTGCCGTCCTCCTTGGCGCGGTATAAGGCCATGTCGGCCCGCTTGGTGAGCAATTCCAGGGTTTCGCCCGGGCGGCGTTCGGCGATGCCGGCGCTGAAGGTAATGAACAGTTTCTTGTTTTCGTGCAGAAAGATTTTTTTCGTCAGCGCGCGCCGCACCCTGTTGGTGACCTGGACCGCGTCCCGCGGCAGCGTGTTGGGCATGAGTATCACGAATTCCTCGCCGCCATAGCGGGCCAGCATGTCGGAGTTGCGCAGCACCTCCCGAGTGCTGTTGGCGAGATGCACCAGGGCATCATCGCCGACATCGTGGCCGTAGGTGTCGTTGAGTTTCTTGAAGTCGTCGATGTCCAGCATGGCGAGGCACAGGGGGGTGTTTTCCCGGTCCGCGCGCGCCGCTTCCTGGACGAAGTGATTTTCCAGCCCGCGCCGGTTGAGGCCGCCAGTGAGCCCATCCTCGTAAACCAGCGTGCTCATGTGCGCAAGTTCCATCTCCAGCTGGAGGATGCGGGCTTCCGCCTGCTCGGCAGCTTCGCGTTCCTTGAGCAGCTCGTCGCGTGAGCGCGTTGTGTCCAGCTGCATCGTGCGCGTGTCCTGCAGGATGTCGTCGAGTATGCCGCCGAGCTCCTGAACGCTCTCGGTGGAGCTTATTTTTTCCACGTAAACCTGCATCTTCTTTTCATAGTCCCCGGTGGTTTCGAGGATTTCACCCAGCCGGCTGACGAAATTCTTCATCGTCTGCTTGAGCGTCTCGGTCGCTTCCTGCAGGCCGTGCTTGGCCATGCTCTGCTTGTAGATGATTTCGCGCAGGCGCTTTTCCGCTTCGATCAAGCGCTCCGAGTCGGCAGGCGCGACGATCACATCCCGCACCAGGCGCAGCTGGCCAGCCAGCCAGCTGCTTTCGGGGACGAGCTCGCCGATGTTCTCCAGCAGCATGGTCAGCAGGCGCCGCAGGTGGTCTTCCTGCGCATCGCTCTGATGGGCGTTGAATTCGATGGCGAGCCACAGCTTTTTCAGACGCCCCGCCGTTTCCTCCAGCGCGGACTGGCCCCCTCCGGCGCGCAGGGCGCCCGCCACTTCCCTGGCCTGCTGGACGAGCGTGGCGGGGTAGCCCAGACCTTCGTTGAGGGAGAATTCGAGGGTCTTGGCCAGCAGTTCGCGCAGCTGGACGCTGCCGACGTCCTCCGCAGCTGGCGCCGCGTCCGCGCTATTGAACTGGCGATCCAGATCCCGGGTGATTTGCTGGAGCAACTGCGCGCTCTTCTTCCAATCTTCCAGTTCAATGGCCTGTTGCAAGGCCGCGATGGGAAATTTGTTTTGCGGGAGGATTTTGCTTAACTGGGCTGTAAAGTCGCGCAGCAGATCCAGCGGTGTCAGCTCCGCCGGTATGCCGGCCACTTCGTAATAGCAGAGACGAAAGTGCTCCGGCGTCGGGGCAATCCGGCGCACGGCGAGTTGCCGCAGTGCTTCGCGGGCAAGCTCGGTGGGGCTGATCATGGCGAGATCCTTGGTAGATTGGATGCTGGCAGGCTTGTGCTGCTCAATTTATCAGCCGTCCAACCCGACGGCAATCGTGGCGATTCTACCCGTTTGGCGCGAGGGGCGTCTTAAAGCGCGCTGAGCGGCGGAACTTGGCCGTGGGAAGCGTATCGAACCCGGCAAAGCTTGCCCGTCGTGCGCTCGCACTGTCGGGCGCAAGCGTTCTACTCCGAGGGGTACCCATGGACTTGATGACCATCGATCAGAATTATCAGCAGTTGCAAGCGCAGTCGCAGGCCCTGGCACAGGCTTTCCAGGCCCTGGCAGGCAAGCTCGGCCAGGCTGCCGACGGCGGCAATCAGCAGGCGCGCGAGTGGCAGCTGGACCTGCGCGAGATAGCCGTCAACCTGCGCGACCATGAAGCGCAGATGGCTGGCCTGCTGCAGAATCTGCATGGCTATTTCAGCAGTGCGCAGAGCAGCGTGCCGGCGGCTCCCGGAACTTACCCCGCGCAGGCGCCCTATCCTCAAGGCGGCCTCGCTCCTGCGGCTCCGCAGGGCGGTTTCATGGGCATGGTGGGCGGGCTGCTTAACAGCGGCTTCGGACGTGCCATGGAAATGGGCGCGGGCTTCGCAATCGGCGACGACCTCATCAACAGCATCTTCTGATGTCCTGACCGAGCCGGGCCTCGATGCCCGAAGCGCCCCGGCCGGGGAGTCAGTGCAACTGGCCGGGAGCAGGCCCACTGACGGCCAGCGAGGAAAACAGCAGCGCGGTGTCCACGGCATCGTAGACGTAACGTGCCTTGCAGAATTCGCAGACAACCTCAACCTGACCCTGCTCGGCAAGCGTCTCCTCCACTTCGTCGCGCCCGAGGGCGCGCAGCATGGCGTCGGTACGCGCGCGCGAGCAGCCGCAGTGGAAGGAGAGCGGCTGCTGTTGGAAGCGGCGCAGGGTTTCCTCGTGGAACAGGCGCAGCAGTAGGTCGCGTGCGGGCAGTTTGAGCAATTCGGCAGGCGTTAGCGTGGCGGCGAGAAATTGGGCACGCTCCCAGGCCTCGGTGTCCTGCCCCGAACCCTCCGGGAGTTTCTGCAGCAGCATGCCGGCAGCCGTGTTCTCGTCCACGGCCAGCATGAGGCGGGTGTCGAGCTGCTCCGACTGAACGAGGTAATGCTCCAGCACCTGGGCGACGGTGCCGCCTTCCAGGGGGACTATGCCCTGGTAGTTCTGCTGGCTGGCACCGCTTTGATCGATCGTCATGACAAACTGTCCCTCCCCGAGCAGGTTCGGCAGCGGGCCATGGAGCGAGCCTTCTTCCCAGCGGGCGGTGGCACGCAGGGTATGTCGTGATGTGACCTCCACGACCGCCAGTTTCAGCGGCCCGTCGCCCTGCATCTGCAGGATGAGTTTGCCGTCGAACTTGATGCCGGAAGCGAGCAGTGCGCCGGCCGCCATGAGTTCCCCCAAAATGCGCTGCACGGGCGCGGGATAGTCATGGCGCGCCAGCACTTCGCGCCAGGTCTGTTGCAGATGCACGATCGCGCCTCGCACCGGGGCGTGCTCGAAGACGAAGCGCGTGAGGCTGTCCTGTTCAGCCATGCTCACGGCCCCATGAGTCCTTGAGTGTTACCGTGCGATTGAATATCGGCGCACCGGGCATCGAGTCGGCGAGGTCGGCGACGAAATAGCCATGCCGCTCGAACTGAAAACGTTCCTCGGGATGGGCGTTTTTGAGGGCGGGCTCAAGCTGCGCGGGGAGGACGGCCTTGGAGGCCGGGTTGAGGTCGGCAAGGTAGTCGCGCTCGCGGCCGGGATAGGGTGCGGCGAAGAGGCGATCATATAAGCGCACCTCCGCGCCATAGGCATGTTGCGTGGAAACCCAATGGATGTTGCCCTTCACCTTGTAGGTGTCCGCACCTGCGGTGCCCGATTTGGAATCGGGAAAGTAGCGGCAATGGACAGCCGTGATCTCGCCGCTGGCATTCTTGTCGCAGCCCGAGCACTCGACCACGTACCCGTAGCGCAGGCGCACCCGGTTGCCTGGGAAAAGGCGGAAATAGCCCTTCGGGGGTGTCTCGCTGAAATCCTCCCTCTCGATCCAGAGTTCCCGGGAAAAGGGTAGGGCTCGTTTGCCGAGATCGGGTTTTTGCGGGTGGTTGGGCGCCCAGCATTCCTCGCCATGCCCTTCGGGATAATTGTCAATGATCAGCCGCAAGGGGTCGAGAACGGCGATGCGGCGCTCAGCCACTGCGTTCAGATCTTCGCGCATGCACTCTTCCAGGATGCTCATATCGATCCAGGAGTCGGCTTTGGACACGCCGATGCGGTCGGTAAAGAGCCGGAAACCTTGCGCAGTGAAGCCACGCCGACGCGCGCCCGCCAGGGTGGGCATGCGCGGGTCGTCCCAACCGTCCACATGCCCCTGTTCCACGAGGTCGATGAGCTTGCGTTTCGAGAGCACGACATAGGTCAGGTTGAGGCGCGCGAACTCGATCTGCTGTGGCAGCGGCTTTTTGAAGAACCCGCCCTCGGCGAGGCGTGCCAGAAGCCAGTCATAGAAAGGTCGTTGATCCTCGAACTCCAGCGTGCAGATGGAGTGCGTGATGTTCTCGATGGCGTCTTCGATGGGGTGGGCGTACGTGTACATGGGATAGATGCACCACTTGTCGCCGGTATTGTGATGGGCGGCGTGCTTGATGCGATAAAT
>JAJXXS010000216.1 GCA_021780975.1 Pseudomonadota bacterium | reverse complement strand
CGCATGGCAAGACCACCACGGCCTCCATGCTGGCATGGATACTGGAGGACGCGGGCCTGAATCCTGGCTTCCTCATCGGCGGCATCCCGCGGAATTTCGGCATCTCGGCGCGGCTCACGGACAGTCCTTTCTTCGTCATCGAGGCAGACGAGTACGACACCGCCTTCTTCGACAAGCGTTCCAAGTTTGTGCACTACCATCCGCGCACTGCGCTGCTCAACAACCTGGAATACGACCACGCCGACATCTTCCCTGATCTGGCGGCCATCGAAACCCAGTTCCACCATCTGGTGCGCACCGTGCCCGGCAACGGCAAGCTGGTCGTCAACGGCCGCGAGGACAGTCTGCAACGGGTGCTGGCGCGCGGCTGCTGGAGCCCCGTGGAAACGTTCGGTACGGCACCGGGCTGGATCGCCGCAGGCGGCGAGTCCGCCTTCGACGTGCTCCTCGATGGCAAGCCCCAGGGACGGGTGGATTGGCAACTGCTGGGCGAGCACAACCGCCTCAACGCCTTGGGCGCGGTCGCCAGTGCGCGCCACGCCGGCGTCAGTGCCGAGGTGGCTTGCGCAGCGCTGGGCCGCTTCGAGAACGTAAAGCGACGCATGGAGGTACGCGGCGTGGTGCGCGACATCACGGTGTACGACGATTTCGCCCATCACCCCACGGCCATCGCCACCACCGTGGCCGGTCTGCGCCGCAAGGTCGGCTCCCGGCGCATCCTCGCCGTGCTGGAGCCGCGCTCCAACACCATGAAGCTGGGCACCATGAAGACGCAGCTGCCCGCCAGCCTCGAGCAGGCCGATCTGGTCTTCGTTTACGGGCACGACCTCGGTTGGGAGCCCACGGAGGTGTTCGCGAGCCAGCCCAACGCCCAGGTCCACGCCGACCTCGACGCCCTGGTGGATGCGGTCGCCACCTCAGCCCGGCCCGGCGATCAGGTGCTGGTGATGAGCAACGGCGGCTTCGGCGGCATCCACGAAAAACTGTTGCGTGCGCTGGCGGCATGATCCTCTACATTCACGGCTTCAATTCCTCCTCGCGCTCCGGCAAGGCCCAGCAGCTCAAGGCATGGCTGGCCGAACGGGGACGCGAGGCGGAATATCGCTGCCCCGACCTTGCCCATCGCCCCGCGCAGGCGATCCGCCAACTGGAGGCGTTGATCGCGGAGCACGGGGGAGGGGACATCAAGCTGATCGGCAGTTCGCTGGGCGGTTTCTATGCGACCTATCTGGCGGAAAAGCACGGCCTCAAGGCAGCCCTCATCAACCCCGCCGTGCATGCCAATGTGCTGCTCAAGGCGGCGCTGGGTCCGCAAAGAAATTATTCCAGCGGCGAGGAATATGTCTTCACGCCCGAGCACCTGCGCGAACTGGACGAACTGGATCTGCCCAGACCGCGGCGCCTCGACCACTATCTATTGCTGGTGGAAGCGGGTGACGAGGTGCTGGACTACCGCGAGGCGGTTGCCTACTATGCCGGCTGCAAGCAGATCGTCCATCCCGGCGGCAACCACAACTACAGCCGCTTTCTCGAAGATCTACCCACCATCCTGAGCTTCTAGGGCAACTGGCCCTGGTCGACGCGTTCCCATGTATCTGCTTTACGAAGAAGACGGTCAATTCAAAGCCGGCACCATACTCAGCGAGGCCGATGCCTCTCTGCAGGTCGAGGCCCAACACGGCAAGCGCGCCAAGATCAAAGCCGACCGCGTGATGCTGCGGTTCGCGGCGCCTGAGCCCGCCCGGTTCATGGAGGCTGCGCATCAGGTGCGAGACGAGACCGACACGGACTTTCTCTGGGAAGTGGCTGGCAGCGACGAATTCGATTACCAGCGCCTGGCCGAGGACTATTTCGGCCATGCCCCGACCCCCGTGGAAGCCGCCGGCATCCTGATGCGCCTGCACGACAGCCCCATCCATTTTCATAAAAGGGGGCGTGGCCGCTACCGCCCGGCGCCGCCCGAAATCCTGGCGGCCGCCCGTGCCGGTCAGGAAAAGAAGCGGCTCGCGGCGGAAAGGCAGGCGCGCATGGTGGAGGCGCTCTGCCGTTTCGAACTGCCGTCCGAGCTGACGCCACTGCTGCCGCGCCTGGCGCTCAAGCCGGACAAGAATCTGCCGGAGTGGAAGGCGCTGGAAGAGGCGGCCGGCAAGACCGGCCTGGGCGTGGCGCGCCTGCTGCAGCAATGCGGCGCCATCCCCGACGTGGAGGCCTTCCATCTGGCGGCCTTTACGCTGGAGCATTTCCCCAAGGGCACCGCTTTCCCGGCGGTCGACGAGCCCTTCGATCCGCCGGAACTGCCGCTCGCCGATGTCGCCGCCTTCAGCATGGATGACGAGGCCACCACCGAAATCGACGACGCTTTTTCGGTGGTTTTCCGTGACGACGGCAGCGTGCAGGTTGGGATCCACATCGCCTGCCCGGCGCTGGGACTGGCGCCCGGCTCCGCACTGGACGAAATCGCGCGTGCGCGGCTCTCCACGGTGTATTTCCCCGGCCACAAGATCACCATGCTGCCGGAAACCTTCATCCATCATTACACCCTGGGCGAGTCGCACGCCTGCCCCGCGCTGTCGCTCTATCTGACGGTGGCGTCCGATTTCAGCGTGCAGGCGCGGGAAACCCGCCTGGAAAGGGTCAACATCGCCGCCAACCTGCGCCACGAATCGCTGGACGCACAGTTCAACGATGCAAGCATAGGCAACCCCGCGGCGGCAGATTATCCCTACCGCCGCGAACTGGAGTGGCTCTGGGGCTTCGCTGCCACGCTGGAGGCGGCCCGCGGAGCGGCCAGCCAGAACAACCGCCAGGATTACAACTTCAAATTCGTCGACGGCAGGATCGCCATCGAGCCGCGGCGCCGCGGCAGCCCCATCGACAAGGTGGTATCGGAACTGATGATCCATTGCAACGCCCACTGGGGCACCTGGCTGGCGGAGCACAAGATTCCTGCGCTTTATCGCAACCAGAGCATGGGCAAGACACGCATGGCCACCCAACCCGGCCCGCACCAGGGGCTGGGCGTGGAGAACTACGCCTGGTCGTCCTCCCCCCTGCGCCGCTATGTGGACCTTGTGAACCAGCGCCAACTCATCGCTTTGGTGCGTGAAGAGACTCCCCCTTACGCGCCGCGCAGCGAATTCCTGTTCGCCACCGTACGCGATTTCGAGCTGGCCTACGATGCCTACAACGAGTTCCAGCGCAAGATGGAGCGCTACTGGGTGCTGCGCTGGTTCGAACAAGAGGCAATCACAGAGATCACGGCCAGCGTCATTCGCGAAGATCTCGTGCGGTTTGAAGACGTGCCTCTTGTCACTCGCATCGGCGGACTCCCCCCGTTGGAGGCTGGGCAGCGCATCCGGCTCAAGCTGGTGCGTCTGGATTTCCTTGGTGTGGAATTGACGGCGGAGTTCAGCGGGCTGGTGGAGGGCGTAGCCGTCGCCCCCTGCTAGAATGTCGCGGTAGTTTCCGGATTCAAGCTTTTGGCCACTGCCCCTCAGCCCCCTGCACCCCCTTCCGAGAAGGGCATGCGCATCGCCATCGCCTTGATGGTGTCCGTGGCGCTGCACGGCATCGTCCTTTCCACCCACTTTCTTCGTGTCAACCCGCGCCTGCTGGAAGACACCGGCCGGCACCTGGACGTCGTTTTGGTCAACGCCAAGACCCGGGAAACGCCCCTCAACCCGGATGTACTGGCGCAGGTCAGCCATCTTGGCGGCGGCGACACCGACGCCGACACGCGCGCCAAGAGTCCGTTGCCGGCTGCCAGTACCGACAATGTCGCGGCAGCCCAAGCGCAGGTGAAGCAGCTGGAAGAGGAAGCGCGCCAGCTCATGAGCCAGCTCAAGCAAGGCGCTCCGCTCCCGAACACGCCCGCGCCGGTGGCATCCAATCAGAGCGGGCAGACCTCACCCAGTGCCAGCCAACTGCTGCAGCAGGGCCGCAACGTAGCCAAGCTGGAAGCGGAAATATCGCGCCAGTGGAACGCTTATCAGAAGCGCCCCCGCCTGCTCATCCCGGGGATCAACGCAAAGGGCTACGTGTTTGCGGCCTACATTGCCGACTGGGTGGCTAAAATCGAACGCGTCGGCAACAACAATTACCCCGAGGCCGCAAAACGGCTGGGAATTTATGGCAGCCTGGTGATGAGCGTTTCCATCCGCGCCGATGGCAGCCTGGCGAGCGTGGAGATCGACCGCCCGTCGGGCTCCAAGATACTCGACACGGCGGCGCAGAACATAGTCCATCTGGCCGCTCCCTTCGCCCCCTTCCCGCCCGAAATCCGGAAGGAGGGCGACGTCCTCGTCATCACGCGCACCTGGACCTTCACCCGTTCCGACCATATGTCGGGCAATGGCGACTAGACCCGACTCTTAGACCCCACCCTGAATTCCCGCCCGGCAGCGCGTCGCGCTCACGCCGGAGTGCATGATAGAATTTTATAATTACGTAATATTCTAATTTAATTGAGGAATACACCGTCATGCATCTCGGCACCACCCTGACCCAGTTCCTGATCGAGGAACAGCGCCACGTCCAAGGCGCCACCGGCGATTTCACCGGCCTGTTGAACGACGTGGTCACCGCGTGCAAGATGATTGCGAACGGCGTCAACCACGGCGGCCTGCTGGGCGTGCTGGGTGCGGCCGGCTCCGAGAACGTGCAGGGCGAAGAGCAGAAGAAGATGGACATCCTGTCCAACGAAATCTTCCTCAAGCGCAACGAGTGGGCCGGCCACCTGGCCGCCATGGCCTCCGAGGAAATGGACGACATCTACCAGATCCCCGCCGGCAATCCGCGCGGCAAGTACCTGCTCATGTTCGATCCGCTGGACGGCTCCTCCAACATGGACGTGAACGTCTCCGTCGGTTCCATCTTCTCCATCCTGCGCTGCCCCGGCGGCGAGAACGTGGACGGCCCGACCCCGGTCGAGGCCTTCCTGCAGCCAGGTGTGAAGCAGGTCTGCGCCGGCTACGCCATCTACGGCCCGTCCACCATGCTGGTACTCACCACCGGCCACGGCGTGAACGGCTTCACGCTTGATCCCAATGTCGGCGAATTCGTGCTGACCCACGAAAACATGACCATCCCCGCCGACACCAGGGAGTTCGCCGTCAACATGTCGAACTACCGCTTCTGGGAAGCGCCCGTGCGCCGCTACGTGGACGAATGCCTGAAGGGCACGGAAGGCCCGAGGGCCAAGGACTTCAACATGCGCTGGGTCGCCTCCATGGTGGCCGAAGTGCATCGCATCCTCACCCGCGGCGGCGTGTTCATGTACCCCATGGACAGCAAGCTCAAGGAAAAAGGCGGCAAGCTGCGCCTGATGTACGAAGCCAACCCGATGAGCTTCATCGTCGAGCAGGCCGGCGGGGCTGCAACCACCGGCAGGGAGCGCATCCTGGAGTTACAGCCGACCGGCATCCACCAGCGTGTGCCCGTAGTGCTGGGATCAAAAAACGAGGTGGAACGCATCACCGATTACCACCGGGAGAGCAAAGCTGCCGCCTAGGCGGGCGCCCGACAGGGTCAATGGGCGTAGCCGAACTCTCCTTGCCACCGTCCACCCTTGAAATCGATGGTCAGCCACTGCGGAACATAGGGGGTGGCGCTGACGATGGGGAAGTCCTCCAGAGGCGGCTTGCCCTCCAGATCACTGATGTTGCAGTGCTTGGTCATCACCGGGCGAAAGCTCACGCGCAGGCCGGGCCGCGCCTCATGGGCGGCGGGAGACATCTCGCCTTCATGAAACAGAACGCGCTTTCGTATCAGACAGGAAAAATACAGCTCCATCTCCACCCACAAAGGCTGGCCGCGCTTTTGCAGTGCGGACAGTGCGGCCTTGGTACATTGCACTTGCACTGGGCGGCCGGAAATTTCCACTTGGGTCAGTTCTGTTTTCATGTTCTTCCTCCACGCTATGGCGGTTGGACGCGCCCCGGTCGGGAACGCCCCACTGTGGAGTAACGGCAGTGCAACGGAAATCTGTAGGGCGCGCTTTGCGCCGGCAGCACGCTGGTCGATAATTTGCCCATGTACCCTCCTGGCAAACGCCGGGGGACGAAATGCGCCCCGCGAGGCTGGCGCCAGCACTAAGGAACAGGCATGAACAACGAAACTTATGTGGGCGTAGACAAGGACGTGGACGGTGGGTTCACCCACATTGGACGCATCATCATGGATGCGTGGGCCTTCGAACTGCTGCCCGAAACGGAAACCTGCGCGGGCTGGACGGCGAGCCAAATCCAGCTGCTCTATGAGCGAGTCGACGCCGCATGGGACCGCTACGGGCATCTGCCGAGCCGCCTGGAGGAACCCTACCGCTCCCGACATCAGCGCATCTATGCCGCAGCCATGGCGCGCGCGCGCCAGGAGGGTTGGGATCCAGAGCTGGGCGAAGACGATTAGACTCTACTCGCGCTGCCGGCGACGCCCCGAAAAATCCAGCACGGCCGCGCCACCCGGCGCCCGCACCTTGTGTTCCAGAACCGCCAGCGCGCCGGCCAACTCACCTTGCAGCCGTTGCAGTATGGCGTGTCCCGCCTCGGTGTAGATCACAGCATCGAAGGGTACGGGGTCTTCCAGGGAATGGCGCGCACGGGGCTGGAAATTGCGCCAGGCCACATCAATGAGATGCTTGGTGTGGCCGTCCACAAAAACCACCTCATCGGAGTCCGCCACCGCCAGATATTGCATGCTGCGGATGGGAACAAAGAGACAGCCACCTCTCTGCCGCGCAAGCAAGGTGTGCAGAAGATTGTAAAGCGCCGCCGGCAAGGTGCGCCCCTGCCGTAAAATCTCGTCTCCCCGGTACAAGCTCAACTCCACCCGCCCCTCCTTCCCGTGAAACCAACCACCACCGCGCTCGACCTGGGGAGCGAACTGCTGGCCCAGGTCATGCAATTCTCCACGCCCGCCGATGCCGTGCTTTCGGC
>JAJXXS010000295.1 GCA_021780975.1 Pseudomonadota bacterium | reverse complement strand
CTTCGCATTGGCCAATGAAATCGATGAAACCAATGCCTCGGCCAAATACACCGATGGAGTGCTGGAGCTTGTACTACCCAAGAAGAAGGGCGGCAGCACCAAACGGGTTTCCATCCAGTAGCCCAGCCAGCGGGCGGCCATAAGACCGCCCGTTCTGGGCCTGTGCCTCTTTTGCGCGTTTTCCGCGCGCAACGACCCTTGCCCGACGGGCGTAGGCAGGCCAAGCCGATGGCCCGACCCGCGGACCCCCTGCTGCGCGGCCTTGTGCTCTCGTCGCGCCCCCATGTAGGCAACAAAAACCACTTTGGGCATGTCTGAGCAGCCGGTAGAATTCAAGCGCCCCCAGACCTCTCCGTGCTCATGGCCACCAATTTCACTCCTGCCGACAAAGCCCGCGTTCTTACCGAGGCCTTGCCCTACATCCAGCGCTTTTATGACAAGACCATCGTCGTCAAATATGGCGGCAATGCAATGACCGAACAGGCCCTGAAAGAGGATTTCGCCCGCGACGTCGTGCTGCTCAAATTGGTGGGAATGAACCCCGTCGTCGTTCATGGTGGCGGACCGCAGATCGGCGACCTGCTCAAGCGCATCGGCAAACAGAGCGATTTCATCCAAGGCATGCGTGTCACCGACGAGGAAACCCTGGACGTCGTCGAAATGGTTCTTGGCGGTCTGGTCAACCAGGAAATCGTCACCCTTATCAATCTCATGGGTGGCAAGGCCGTCGGCCTGACAGGCAAGGATGGCAACTTCATCCACGCCCGCAAAAAACTCATACCCAGCAGGGAAAAGGCCGAGGAGTTGCTCGACATCGGCCAAGTGGGCGAGGTGGTTGGCATTGATCCGGAGTTGATCCATCTGCTGGACAGCCGCGACTTCATTCCGGTCATCGCCCCTCTTGGAGTAGGAAAAGAAGGCGAGGCCTACAACATCAATGCGGACACCGCGGCGGGAAAAATAGCCGAGGCTTTAGGCGCCGAAAAGTTCATCCTCATGACCAACACCCCGGGCGTCCTGGATCAGACAGGCAAATTGCTGACCGGGTTAAGCTCGGAAATAGTGAAGGGTTTGATCGATGACGGCACCATCTCCGGCGGCATGTTGCCGAAGATAGACTGCGCGCTGTCGGCGGTGCACAACGGCGTCAAAACAGCCCACATCATCGATGGCCGCGTCCCTCACGCCCTGCTGCTTGAGGTGCTGACCCAGGATGGGGTGGGCACGCTCATCAAGCGCAGTTGATGAACCCCGCCGCCATTCGCGCTGAAATTTTCGTCAGTCGCTCAGTGAGTGCCGGGCACTTCTTGCCCGCAGCCCATCGACGGCTGGATGATGGAAACGAACAAGGCCTCCAATTTCGCAGGGTCTACCCGCAGCCTGCCAAAAGGATTGGCCGCACTGAGTGGCTCCCAAAACATTGCCGGATTGAAGTGGCGGGCCTGCACGGCCGGATGAAGAAAATATTCCACAAGCTTCATTTCCAAAGCGCTCATGAACACTCCCTATGCAAAAGCCGAGTTCTCTTTCTAGACAAATGTCTTCTCAGCACAAGCAGCGCACCCTTATTTACCCCCAGTTAAGCCCTGCCGGCAGTAGCGCAGGGCCTGTCCGCACAGGGCTCGGCGCGGGCATATCTTTAATTCATGAGGGTCGCCCCACACGTCGCGCTAAAATTGACGCATCTTTTCAGAGATTGAAAACATGCGTTACTGGCTGATGAAATCAGAACCATCGGACGTAAGCATCGATGATCTCGGTGCTCTGCCAGATCAGACTGTGCCTTGGTATGGGGTGCGCAACTATCAGGCACGCAATTTCATGCGCGATCAGATGAAAGCTGGCGACGCCGTGCTGTTTTACCACTCCAGTTGTGCAGAACCTGGCATAGCGGGGCTGGCGCAAGTTGCCAGCCCCGCCTACCCCGACGACACTCAGTTCGACTCCAAGAGCAAATACTTCGACCCCAAGGCCACACAAGCATCGCCACGCTGGTTCCATGTCGACGTAAAACTCGTGAGAAAGACCCGGCTCATGAGCATCAAGGAGTTGCGCAGCCACCCGGAACTCGCCAACCTGCGCATCCTGCAGAAAGGCAACCGCCTCTCGATCACACCCGTCGACCCAGCCGATTACGCCTTCATCCTGAGCAAGCTATAGGGGGACTGGCCGTGACTTTTCGCGAATTGATCGCCTACCTGGGTGCGCACAGCAAGCATGACGTGTTGGATGGCGAGGTGGCGTCCACCCTGGAGAAAGCTCGTTCCGGAACCCACCGCAACCCGCTTGCCGGGCAGATCGTAGCGGCACTGTATGAAAAAACGGGCCTGATCGACCTTGAGGCGCCTGTGGAGCGTGCCACCGCAATCAACGCGCTGGGGCCTATCCGCCTAGCCTACATGCGCGACGACGCCCCGGTGGAAGGCTTTCGCCTAGTGGAAGAGGTGGTGTATCTCATCGATGGGGCGTTCAACGAAGAAGCGCAGCGGCTAGGCCAGTCCTGACCCCGGCAACGCGCCTGTCATGCGCACTCACCTGCCCGCGTCAGCGCGACTACTGCCCGACGCGTTACAAGTTTGGGCGCGTTCCCAACTTCTTTTTCCCCAGCCCAGTCTTCGACGCGCAATCTGCGAGTTGAGGCCCCTTATGCTCCGCCAGACTGCCGGCCGGTGAGCCTGCTCAGGGCCTCGCGGTATTTCTGTGCGGTTCTTTCCACGATTTCCGGGGGAACAACGGGGGCCGGCGGGCGCTTGTTCCAGCCGGTGGCGGTAAGCCAGTCGCGCACGTACTGCTTGTCGAAGCTCGGGGGGTTCTCGCCAGGCCGGTAATCGTCAGCCGGCCAGAAGCGGCTCGAATCCGGCGTCAGCGCCTCATCGATCAAATAAAGCTTGCCCGCCTCGTCCACGCCGAACTCGAATTTGGTATCGGCAATGATAATCCCGCGCGTCAGGGCATACTCGGCGGCACGCTGATAAAGCTCGAGTGCAGCATCCCTCACCTGGCGAGCCAGCCCGGAACCCAAAAGCTCCTCGGTACGGACGTAGTCGATATTTTCGTCGTGCGCACCCACGGCCGCCTTGGTCGACGGGGTATAAAGCGGCTGCGGCAGGCGCTGCGCCAACTGCAGGCCTGCGGGCAGAACCTGGCCACAGACCGCGCCGCTGGCTCGGTAATCCTGCCAGCCCGACCCGACAAGATAGCCGCGCACGATGGCCTCGACTGGCAAGGGAGAGAGGCTTTTCACCACCACTGCGCGCCCCGCCACCTCATCGCGCTCATCATCGCGCACCACGCTTTCCGGGCTGACCGCCAGAAGATGATTCGGCAGCACGGAGGCGAGCTTGTCGAACCAGAAGCAGGATATTTCCGTCAGCATGCGGCCCTTGCCCGGAATGGGTGTCGGCAAGACCACATCAAACGCGGAAAGGCGATCCGTCGCCACCAGCAAGAGCCGCCCCTCATCCACCCGATAGATGTCGCGCACTTTCCCGCGTGCGATCAGGGGCAACGAAGCGATATGGCTTTCCATCAGAGCTGGGATCATGGGACTGGACGAATGGCGCCGGACGATAGGCGGAATTATACTTTGGCCTGCCCGCCCGCCGCTTGCCCGGCCCCAACTCGATGGATATGCACTCCCCACCGCCCCCTCCCAGCATCTCTTGCGTGGTCCCCGCCTACAACGAGGCAGCCAACCTGCCCACCCTCCTGACCCAGCTCAAGGATGCGCTCGCAGCGCTGACGGACACCTGGGAAATCATCCTGGTGGATGATGGCAGCCGCGACCGCACGCGCGAAGCCTTGCAGCCCTGGCGTCACATGCCTGGGCTGGTCGTACTCCATCTGTCGCGCAACTTCGGCAAGGAGGCGGCCTTGAGCGCCGGCCTCGATGCCGCCCGTGGCGACGTCACCTTTCTTCTCGATGCCGACCTCCAGCATCCCGTGGAGCTCCTCCCGCGCATGCTCGATGCTTGGCGTAGCGGCGCGGAGATGGTCTATCTGGTGCGCGAAAGCCGCGCCGGCGAGGGGCTGCTCAAGCGCGTTGGCACGCGCTGGCTGTATCGTTTGATGAACTGGGGTTCGCCGGTCTACATTCCCCCCGACGCCGGGGACTTCCGCCTGCTGGACCGCAAGGTCGTCCTGGCGCTGCGCGAGCTGACCGAGCGCAACCGCTTCATGAAAGGACTGTACGCCTGGGTCGGCTTCCGCACCCAGGCGCTGCCTTATACGCCGGCCCCGCGTCTGGCGGGAGAGACGCAGTTTTCCTTCCGGCGCCTCGCAGGCCTCGCGCTCACCGGCCTGACCTCCTTCTCCACCCTGCCACTGCGCTTCTGGAGCGCGCTCGGCTTCATCCTCGCGGCCCTGGCCCTGGGGTACGGCGTCTGGATCATCATCGACCACTTCATCAACGAAAACACCGTGCCCGGCTGGGCCACCCTGGTTGTCGGCTTGATGTTCTTCAGTGGCGTTCAGCTCATCTCCGTCGGCATCCTCGGAGAGTACCTGGGCCGCGTCTATGAGGAGGTGAAACAGCGACCGCGCTACATCGTCGACGAGAGGGTCGACAATAGCCCGCTACGCCAGCACGACCTGCCAACGCGCCAGGAGCGCCAGTGAAGAGACTTGCAGCCTTCGGGCTGGTGGGGTTGGCGGCAGCCGGCGTGCATTACCTGGTGGTATGGTTGCTGGTGTCGCGCTACGCCATCGCGCCGCTCGCCGCCAACGTCGGCGGCTTCCTCGTCGCCTTCTGGAGCAGTTTTTTCGGCCATCGCCACCTCAGCTTCGCGCACGCCCGTCCGGCGCCGGTGCGCCGCGCCCTGCCCCGCTTCGCGGCTGTCGCCATAACAAGCTTTGCGGCCAATGAGGGCCTGTATGCCTGGCTCCTGGCCTACACTCAGCTGCCCTATACCTGGGCGCTGATCCTAGTGCTGGGCATGGTCGCCATCGCCACATACCTCCTCAGCCGCTTTTGGGCGTTTCTCCCCGCCTAAGCGGTACACCCCGACACCGTATTGGTGGGCCACCTCAGGACTGGCCGCTATTTGGGGATATTGCCCCTTGGCCCAGTCCGGCATGTAGACCCACACCACGGCGGAACCGCACAGATAATTCCGGAGCTTGTCGGGCGTTATCAGAATCTGCCGTGCCGCCTCGGGGTCAAACTTTCCGGAGGTGTAAAGCTCGGTAGTCCAGCTGTCGCCGGCACTGTACTGCGGGTTGTTCCATTGCCCCATGACGCGGATGGGGTTGGCACGGTGCAAATAGAACGGCACGCTGTAGTAATAACTCTCGATGAACATGACCTCCTCCCCGGGCTTCATCTGGGCTCTCACGGTGTCGGTCAAATTGACCAGGGATTTGCGGTCCTCCACGGTCGTGACGATCACCGCAGCAATGCCGAGCGCCGCGCCGCCCAACGCGCAGGCCCACGCCAGGCGACGCCACTTGCGCTCGTCCCAGCGGCGATCCAGCCATTGTCCGGCGAGCAGCGCCAAGGCCGGAACCACGGGAAGGATGTAGCCGATGAGCTTGGAGTTTGGAATGGAGAAGAACAGCGCTATGGCCGCTATCCACACCCACGCCAGGCGCGTGATCGGCTGCGCAGTCAAGCCCTGCTTCTTGGCGCGCAGCGTCAGGTAGGTCAGCAGCAGGGACCACGGCAGCAATCCCAGAAACAGAATCGCCGGATAAAAATATACCGGCTGGGCGTTGTTGAATCCCGTCGAGACATAGCGGTCAAACTGCTGGTAGATGAAGGTGTAGTAGAGGAACCCCGGAAATTTCACCTCCATGAGCACAAACCAGGGCACGGCAATGAGCGTAAACAGGACTATGCCGGGCAGGGAAATGAGCTTGTAGAGATGGCTCCAGCGCCGCTCCAGCGCCAGCCACAGCAGCATTACCAAACCGGGGAGGGCGAGACCGATGAGGCCCTTGGTCAGCACGCCCAGCGCGCTCACCACATAGGCGAGCGGGAGCACAGCGCCCGGCCGCTGCCCCCGCTGCAGACGTTCGCTGGCGGTCGCCAGAAGCATGATGGTCACCGCGATGAGCGAACCTACCAGCATGTCCATGCTGGCATATTGCGCGGCGCCGAAGAAAAGCGGCATGGTGGCGAGAACGAAAGTCCCCAGTACTGCCGCGCGCCTATTCAACCAGCGGTCCATGAACCAGAACAGTGCCGCAGCAACGGCCAGGGCCCCCAGGACTGAGGCCGCACGCGCCGCCCAGGCATGCAGGCCAAAAACTTTCAGCGCAGCCGCGGTTATCCAGTAGAAAAGGGGCGGCTTATGGAAAAAAGGCAGCCCGTCCAGGCGCGGCGTGCTCCAATCGTGCAAGCGCAGCATGTCATAGGCGATGCCCACATAGCGGCCTTCGTCCGGGGGCAACAACGGCCTTACCCAGATGGTGGCCAGCAGCCAAAGGACTAGCCAGAAAAAGATCCGCGCGGGACGGTATTGCTGTTGCTGCATAATGTCTGCCTGAATTTCTGCTACGTGCCGTTATCAAACGGGCATTTGAACCATTAAAAACTCGCACCCATATCCGTCAACCGACGCCCAGCCAATGCCGGAAACAGACAGGCCATCCCGCGCCATCGTTCTATGCGCCGACGATTACGCCTTATCTGCAGGCGTCGACGATGCGATCCTGGATCTGGCCAGCGCAGGCCGCCTGACCGCCATCGGCTGTCTGGTGCAATCCCCGCGTTGGCCCGCGGCAGCCAAGGCACTCGCGCCCCTGCGCGCACGCCCCGACATCGGCCTGCATTTCAACCTTACCGAACCGCTGGGACACGCCTGGCACCGTACGCTTCCCCAACTGCTCATCGTCAGCCAACTTCGCCTACTCCCGCTTGGGCGCATCCGCGCCAGCCTGGAAGCCCAACTGGACGCCTTTGCCGACGCCGTGCAAGCTCCCCCCGATTACATA
>JAJXXS010000368.1 GCA_021780975.1 Pseudomonadota bacterium | reverse complement strand
CCAAGTTGCCGTAGCTGAAGCGGTAGCACTCGCACGCATCCACCAGGCGCGCTAGGGCCTCAAATCCCGCTTGCCCCTGCAGGCTGTAATTGAAAGCGTTTTGCGCCAGCTCCATGAAGGCCCGGGCGCGCGGCAGTGACATCAGCTTCGCGGGTGCGCCGGCCTCGTAGCGCGGCAGCACGATCCACCGGGGCGTGGCCGGTTCCAGGGCTTGTAGCACGCTGTCCCGCGGCGGGCGCAGATGGGCCACCGTGCCCTTGACGGTGTCTCTCACAACGTCGCTCAATACTGCACCAGCAACGAAACGGCGTATCACTTCAATGGAGGCGTTCTTGAGGCTGACCGGGCGAGCCACGGCGGCCATATGTCCCGTGTCCCTATCCAACAAGGTCAACTCGTCCGACAGCAGGCGCCAGCCGCGAAAAGACAGCGCCGCCGCCAAGGTGCTTTTGCCTGAACCCGGCGGCGCCGGCATGATGAGCCCCAACCCGTCTCGGGCGAGGCTTGCCGCATGCAATATCAGATGCTGGTGGGCATGGGCGGTGATGCACCAGTTCATGCCCCATTCGAGCATGGCGTTCGCCTGCCCTCGTGGCAGGGGTTTGAACGGGGTCTGGCCGTCGAAATAAAACTGGCTCTGGGGACGCAAGTGCCTGCGCAGAGGAGGCGCCGCCAAGCGGACGTGAAAATCGGCAAAGCGGGCTTCTGCGGCCACCGGATGATAGGCGTAAAGACGCTCTAAAGCCTGCGCCACATCCGCAAAGGGCGAGCGGATGGCAAAACAGAATATGCCCGTCTGCAGATACAGGCCCGGCCCTTTCAGGCGTGCAAGAATCTCACCGGCGGCCAGACTGCCGAGCGTCAAGCGCTCCGGCACGAGATCAGTCCGCTGGCCGCTAGGTGGTTGAGCATGTCCCTGAAATCTGCCCCGCCCTCCACGTCCAGGCAAGCGGCCAGTTGCGCCTCGTCAAGCGCTCCGGCATCGAGACGCCGCAAGACACGAGCAGTCAACTCATCCACCAAGTGGGTATCGCCAGATTCGCGGTGAAAAACCACCGTCTCGCCCTGCCATGACCGAATGAGCAGAGGCGCGCGCTGCCAGATGGACATGACTCAGTGTAGCGGGCAGCCCCGATTATTCAGCATGTCAAAGGTGTCCTTGAGCTGGGCACCATTCGTCTGGCAGTTCTTCTGAAACATATCGATGATTTCACCGGCAGTGTAGCCATAGTTGACGTTGGGATTGGCTGCGCTAAGCAGGGCTGCCACGGCCTGAAATCCGAGATTGGTGGAGATGGGATCACTCCCGATCGACCCCGGGCACGAACCGGTCGAGTTGGTACTACAGAATTTGTTGGCCGTGCCGGCCGGCTGGTTGCAATTTTGGTTGTTGTTATTTTGGTTGTTGTTGGCATTTTTCTGATACTTGGTGCTGGAAGTGGTGCAGCAGGTTTTGGTCCCATTTCCATTCAAATTCAACACGTCAAGAAGCGTATAGGGGTTCCCGGCACAATCGGTATATTGAGTGACGCCAAAGACCGCGTTGAATGTATCCGTCGGCTTATAGCCAAACCAGGAATCAAGGTGTTGACATGCCCCCCAGTACCCCGGCGTACAACCCTGGCAAGGCGTGCCCTTGGGCGCGGACAGATTGCCCGACATCATCCCTGACACCGTGCACTGACTGGCCCATACGGGTTTCCCCGCCAGGGTGAGGATAATGGCGCCCCCCCCCAGCGTGGCGGTAAAGCGGCGACGGCTTCCGTCCGTCTCCCGCTCTGGGGCGTTCTCTGGCAAGTTGTCCTGATTTTCGGGTTGCTCCGGCGGTGTCATTGTCATCGCTCCTGGGATGCTCTAGTCTTTGTTCGTTCAGCAAAATCTCAGCAAGAAACATTCCATGCTTCGAAGCTTGGCTCAAACAAAGGCGATTCTGGAGAGGGCTTGCCGTTTCTCAGGCTTAGGCAGCGCCAACTGTAAACTATTTCGACACTTTTTGACCACCGCTGACCCGTTCCAGCCCGGCATAATCCAGTTTGGTTTGCACGTTCCCCAGCCCCGCAGCCAGGAGTTCTTGCCGGCACCAGGCGCCCTGCCCACAGCCATGTTCCAGCCACAGCCAGCCGCCGTTGGCCAAGCGGAGGGGCGCCCCGCGTATGATAGACGCCAAGTCGGCGCGACCCTCGTCGGGCGCCACCAGGGCGCCACTCGGCTCGAACGCCAAAGCACCCAGATGGGGGTCGCCTTCCGCCACATAGGGGGGGTTGGACAGAACCATGTCGAAAAACTTTACATCTTCGACGGCCTTCCACCACGCCCCGTGCGCAAAGCGCACCCGGTCTGCGCCCAGGCGCCGCGCGTTGTGCTGCGCCACCTCCAGCGCCGTCGGGCTAAGATCGGTGGCATAAACCTCCCATTCGGGGCATTCCAGTGCCAGCGTCACAGCAATGGCGCCGCTGCCAGTGCCAAGATCGAGGACGCGCGCGACCTGACCCGCCGGCAATGTCGCCAGCGCCGTTTCCACGAGCAGTTCGGTTTCCGGGCGCGGCACCAGTACTGCCCGGTTGACCACGAAGCTGCGGCCGAAAAATTCCTTTTCTCCCCGCAGGTAGGCTATCGGCTCGCCCGCCAGGCGTCGCCCCAACAGCGCGGCAAAACCAGCGGATGCTTGCGGGGAAACAGGCTCCCGTTCATGTGCGATCAGCCAGGCGGAACCCTGCCCTAGCGCCAGCCCTGCGAGCAGGCGGGCTTCCAGACGCGCCTCCGGATTTTCGAGACCCAGCGCAGCGCGCAGTTGGCGAGCCGCATCCTGCAGCAGCCAGGAGAGGCTGGGGCCCGTTTCCTCCATGAACTAGTCGCCGGCAAGGGCGGCAAGCTGCTCCGCCTGGTGCTCGGCCGCCAATGCGTCCAGCAGCTCGGTCAGATCGCCATCCATGATGGCGTCGATCTTGTAAAGAGTGAGGTTGATGCGATGATCCGTCACACGCCCCTGCGGGAAGTTGTAGGTGCGGATGCGCTCCGAGCGGTCGCCGCTGCCGATGAGCGACTTGCGCGTCGAAGCGATCTGGGACTGTTGTTCGCGCAACTGCACATCCTTGATGCGCGCCGCCAGCACGCTCATCGCCTGGGCGCGGTTGCGGTGCTGGGAGCGATCGTCCTGGCACTCTACGACGATACCGGTGGGCAGGTGGGTGATGCGCACCGCCGAATCGGTCTTGTTGATGTGCTGCCCGCCGGCGCCGCTGGCGCGGAAGGTGTCGATGCGCAGATCGGCCGGGTTGAGTTCCACTTCCCCCACTTCGTCGGCTTCCGGCAACACAGCCACCGTGCAGGCAGAAGTGTGGATGCGGCCCTGGGATTCGGTTTCCGGCACGCGCTGGACACGATGCCCGCCGGATTCGAACTTGAGGCGCGAGTAAGCGCCCGCGCCGATGATGCGGGCTATGACTTCCTTGTAGCCGCCGGCTTCGCCGTCGGAAGCGGAGACCACTTCCACCTTCCAGTTCTGGCGCTCTGCATAGCGCGCGTACATGCGGAACAAGTCGCCGGCAAACAGGGCCGATTCATCGCCGCCTGTGCCGGCACGGATTTCCAGAAAGATGTTGCGCTCGTCGTTGGGATCGCGCGGCAACAGGGCCTTCTGCAACTCCTCCTCCAAAGTCTCCATCTGTGCATGCGCCGCTGCCAGTTCCGTCTCGGCCAGCTCCCTCATTTCCGCATCGTTCAGCAGCGCGCGGGCTTCTTCCATGTCTGCTGCGAGCCCGCGATAGCGGCGGAAAAGATCGACGACCGGAGTGATCTCTGCATGTTCACGCGCGAGCCTGCGGAAGCGCTCCAGGTCGGAAGCGATGTCTTCGGCCGCCAACGCCGCATCAAGTTCGGCAAGATGCTCCGACAACTGCGTGAGCTTCTGAAACAGAGTGGCTTTCATGAACGGGAGAAAATCGGCCGACGCGGAGTAGGCTCAGTCGAGCTTGATGTCATACAGCTTACGCACCAGCCGGGCCAGCTCCTGGCGATCCTCCCCGGGTCCCTGGTTCAACGCCACGGTGGGTCCGTGCAACAGCTTGTTGGTCAGGCCGCGCGAAAACTGTTCGAGAATCTGCGCCGGATCCTCTCCCTTGGCGAGAGCCTTGATGGCCTTGTCGAGCTCATGGCGGCGCTGACGCTCGGCCTGATCGCGCAGGCCACGGATGACGGGCAGCATTTCCCTGCCCTCCAGCCACTCCATGAAATCGCGCACATTGCTGGAAATGATGGCCTCGGCCTGAGCGACCTGGGCCTGGCGCGCGTCCAGCCCCTCCTTCACGACTTCCCCCAGATCATCCACGGTGTAAAGGAAGACGTCTTCCAGTTGCCCGGCTTCCTCCTCGACATCGCGCGGCACCGCGAGGTCGACGATGAAAAAGGGCTTGTGCTTGCGGCTTTTGAGCGCCCGTTCCAGCAATCCTTTGCCGAGCAAGGGGAGCGGACTGGCGGTGCAGGTGACGATGATGTCGAAATAGGGCAGATGGTCGGGCAGGTCCGCCAGCCCTATGGCACCCGCCTGGTAACGCTCCGCCAGGGGCCGGGCGCGCTCGGCGGTGCGGTTGGCGATGAGGACTCGATGCGGCTTGCGCGCGGAAAAATGCGCCAGGCACAACTCGATCATTTCCCCGGCGCCGATGAAAAGGACGTTCTCCCGGCTGATGCTGGGGAAGATGCGCTCTGCCATGCGCACGGCGGCCGCCGCCAGCGACACCGAATTGGCGCCGATCTCCGTGCTGGTGCGCACTTCCTTGGCGACCGAAAAGGTGCTCTGGAACAGCTTGTTGAGCAGCACCCCCAGGGTGCCGGCATGCTGCGCCGACTGCACCGCCTGCTTCATCTGCCCGAGGATCTGGGCCTCGCCCAGCACCATGGAATCCAGCCCGGAAGCTACACGGAAGGCGTGCCGCACCGCCTCGTCCTGCGGCAGGCGGTAGATGAATGGCTCGACCTTATCCACCCCCACGCCATGATAAGCCCCGAACCAGCCAATAGGCGCGCTGACATCCTCGGTGTGGCAATAAACCTCGGTACGGTTGCAGGTGGACAGGATGGCCGCTTCCTTCACCCCTGGGCGGTGAACCAGGTCATGCAGGGCCTCTTCCAGGCGCTCGGCGGCAAACGCCACGCGCTCGCGGATGGCGACCGGAGCGGTGTGGTGATTCACGCCGAAGGCGAACAGCTGCATGGGGAATATTGCGGGCTTAATGTTGCTATTTTATCCCATTCGCCCCGCCCGACCCGGCACGACCGCCCCGACCCGGGGGCAATCCGCGCCCCAGATCCATCTGCAGGGGCTTGTCCTCGTCGGGCGCCGCCTGCCGCGTCGTACCTTCCGCCGCTTCCGCGGCGCCGGGCCTGGGCGGCGGCAAAGGCTCGGGGCGCACCGCCTTGGCAGCCGCATGGGTGCCGGAGAACAGGAGCGGCTCCAGCTGCGGCAGCAGCTTGCTCAGCATCTGGGCCACCAGGGCACTGGTGAAGCCGTAGTTGCCAGCCTGTGTGCCTGGCACCATGGCCACCATGGTGCCGTAATAGCGGTCACCCAGGTAGAACACGAAGGCTGCCGTGCGATTGACCACTGTCGAACTGAGAAGTTGGCCACCGGGGCCCCAGCGGTCATAGCGGTTGTCGCCAGTGCCTGTTTTCCCGCCCACCGGAATGGGGCTGCCGTCGGGGTAATGGAGCGCTCCCCGCAACCGCACCGCCGTGCCGCCTTCGACCACTCCGGCGAGCGCCTTCTTCACCACAGCGCTGATAGGGGCCGGGAAAAGCTGTTCGGGGCGCGGCGCGGCATGGACAAACTCTGTCTGGTAAGGCGTCCCGCGGGCAAAATCGAGTTGCGTGAAGTTCACCGTCGGCAGGCGCCTGCCGTCGTTCATCACGATGCCCATGAGTTCGGCCAGCGCCGCGGGACGGTCCCCCGACGCGCCGATTGCGGTGGCGTAGGAAGGCGTGAGATTGTCGAAGGGGTAGCCCAGCCTGCGCCAATCGGCCAGCACTTTCTGAAACGCCTGCTCCTCCAGCATGCTGCGTATGCGCAGGTTCTGCGCCGCGAAGCGGCTGGGCCTGAGCAGCCAGCGGTACACCCCGATGCGCTGATTCCTGCTGGCGGCGGCAGCGTCGGCGAAGCTCGCGCGCGGATGAGAATCAAGATACCTTGCGACCCAGAGCTCCAGGGGATGGATGCGGGTGACGTAGCCCAGATCATTGAGATCCAGGTTCGCCCCCAGGGTAGCGTAAAGCCGCTTCAGCACCTGCGGCTTGAGCGCCCTGGCGGCGGGCAGGCGCGCGAACAAGGCAGCCTCATAGGCGGAAAAATCAGCGCCGGGATTGAGGTAGCGGAAGACGGCGGTGAAGCGCTTGGCATTCCGGCCCGCACGCCCATACAGATCCTGCGCGCGCTGCGCCGCGCTTTCCCGGGCATGGCGATGATAGTAGCGCGCGAGGAAGACGCGGCTTTCCTGATCGATGAAGCGCATCAGGTAGGCCTGGCGCGCAGGATCGTCCGGGTTTTCCAGCATGTGCCGGACACCGGGGTTCTCGTAGATGTAATGACGCACGATGTCGCGCATGACGCGGATATAGACCAGGTTGACTGAGTCCCGCGTCGCTTCCCACAAATCCATGTGGCGGGTGTTGTCCGCCTTGTCGAAGTTGATGAAGGTGTGCACGCCCCCGCCCGTATAGAAAGGCTCCGGGGCGGCGGAATACTGACGCGCCATGGCCGCATTGAGCACCGCCGGCAGGGATCTGTCCTGACCGCGCCCCAAATAATCGGCCATCCAGCGCCCGAGTACATCCGGATTTTTGGGGTTGGCCAGACGTTGGAGGGCTGCGTGGTCTAGCTTGAGATCACGCTCGCGCAGCCGGCTGATGATTTCAAGATAGGTGATGAGGGTGCGGAATTTCCCCGTGGAACCCAGATCGAGGCGCGCC
>JAJXXS010000111.1 GCA_021780975.1 Pseudomonadota bacterium | reverse complement strand
GGAATGCGCGGCAGCAGTTCCACCGTGGTCTGCAGGCTGACGTCGAAGGTCTTGAGATTGCGATTGTTGATGCCCATGAGCGGCGTTTTCAGCTGCAGGGCCAGCGCCAGTTCGGCAGCGTCATGGGATTCCACCAGCACCGTCATGCCCAGCTCCAGCGCCAGAGCTTCCAGCGCCTGCATGGCAGGCAGCGTCAGCGCGGCGACGATCAGCAGGATGCAGTCGGCGCCCATGGCACGCGCTTCGTAGACCTGGTAAGGATCGATGATGAAATCCTTGCGCAGCACCGGCAGCGCGCAGGCGGCGCGCGCCTGCTGCAGATAGTCGGCGCTGCCCTGGAAGTACTGCGCGTCGGTGAGCACCGACAGGCAGGCCGCGCCGCCGCGCTCGTAGCTGGCGGCGATGGCGGCGGGACGGAAGTCCTCGCGCAGCACGCCGCGGCTGGGGCTCGCCTTCTTGACCTCGGCGATCACCGCTGCCTTTCCTGAGGCGATCTTGCTGCGCAGGGCGGCGACGAAATCGCGCGCCGGCGCGGCGGCCTGCGCGCGCGCGCGCATCTCGACCAATGGAACACAAGCCGTGCCGGCGGCTATTTCATCACGCTTGGTGGCGAGGATCTTCTGCAGGATATCCGCCATCAGGCGGCGCTCCGGGTAAAGGCGACGAAGGCGTCAAGCTTGGCGCGCGCCGCGCCCGATTCGATGGCCGCGCGCGCCTGGCCTATGCCGGCGGCGATGGATTCGGCCAGGTTGGCCGCATAGAGGGCGGCGCCGCTGTTGAGGATGACGATGTCCCGCGCCGGGCCGGGCACGTTGTCCAGCACGGCCAGCAGCATGGCCTTCGACTCCACGGCGTCGGCCACGCGCAGCTGGCGCGTGGAAGCCATGGCCAGCCCGAAGTCCTCGGGGTGGATTTCGTATTCGCGCACTTCGCCCTTGACCAGCTCGCCCACCAGGGTGGCGGCGCCCAGGGAGATTTCGTCCAGGCCGTCGCGGCCGTGCACCACCAGCACGTGCTGTGAGCCCAGGCGCTGCAGCACGCGCACCAGGAGGCCCACCAGGTCGGGGTGAAACACCCCAAGGAGCTGGTTGGGCGCGCCAGCCGGGTTGGTGAGCGGGCCGAGGATGTTGAAGAGCGTGCGCACGCCCATTTCCTTGCGCACCGGGGCGACGTTCTTCATCGCCGCATGATGATGGGGCGCGAACATGAAGCCGGCGCCGGTGGCGGCGATGCAGGCGGCCACCTGCTCGGGCGGCAGGTCGATGCGCGCGCCCAGCGCCTCCAGCACGTCGGCGCTGCCGGACTTGGAGGAGACGCTGCGGTTGCCGTGCTTGGCCACCCGCGCGCCGCAGGCCGCGGCGACGAACAGGCTGGCCGTCGAGATGTTGAAGGTGTGGGCGTTGTCGCCGCCCGTGCCGACGATGTCGAGGAAATGCTCCTGCGGACCGGGCACCACGACCTTGGTGGCGAGTTCGCGCATGACCTGGGCGGCGGCGCTGATCTCGCCCACCGTTTCCTTCTTCACGCGCAGGCCGGTGAGGATGGCGGCGGTCATCACGGGGCTCACTTCGCCGGCCATGATCTGGCGCATGAGGCCCAGCATCTCGTCGAAGAAGATTTCGCGGTGCTCGATGGTGCGCGCGAGCGCCTCCTGCGGCGTGATGTTCATGTGCGCTGCTCCAGGAAGTTGCGCAGCAGATCGTGGCCATGCTCGGTGAGGATGGACTCGGGATGGAACTGCACCCCCTCCACCGCGAGCGTCTTGTGGCGCACCCCCATGATCTCGCCGTCGTCGGTCCAGGCCGTGATCTCCAGGCAGTCGGGCAGCGTCGCGCGCTCGATCACCAGCGAGTGGTAGCGCGTCGCCGTGAAGGGATCGGGCAGGCCGCGGAACACGCCGACATTCTTGTGGTGCACCGGCGAGGTCTTGCCGTGCATCAGCGTCTTGGCGCGCACGATGTGCCCGCCATAGGCCTGGCCTATGCTCTGGTGGCCCAGGCACACGCCCAGGAGCGGCACCTTGCCGGCGAATTCCTTGATCAGCGGCACCGAGATGCCCGCCTCGTTGGGGGTGCAGGGCCCGGGCGAGATGACGATGCGCTCCGGCTTGAGGCGCGCCACTTCGGCCAGGTCGATCTCGTCGTTGCGCACCACCTTGACCTCGGCGCCCAGCTCGCCGAAATACTGCACCAGGTTGTAGGTGAAGCTGTCGTAGTTGTCGATCATCAGCAGCATGATGTCACCTCAGGCATGGGGCATTGCGGGAGGCGCCTGCGTCAGCTCGGCGGCGCGCACCACGGCGCGCGCCTTGTTGCGCGCTTCCTGCCATTCGTTCTCGGGCACCGAGTCGGCGACCAGGCCGCCGCCGGCCTGTACGTGCAGGGTCTGGTCCTTGATCACGGCGGTGCGGATGGCGATGGCCAGGTCCATGTCGCCGTTGAATGAGAGGTAACCCACCGCGCCGGCATAGACGCCGCGCTTGGTGGGCTCCAGTTCGTCGATGATTTCCATGGCGCGCACCTTGGGCGCCCCCGACACGGTGCCGGCCGGGAAGGTGGCGCGCAGCACGTCGAGGTTGGACAGGCCGGGCTTGAGGCGGCCCTCGACGTTGGAGACGATGTGCATGACGTGGGAATAGCGCTCGATGGCCATCTGCTCGGTGACGCGCACGCTGCCGGTCTGCGCCACGCGGCCGACGTCGTTGCGGCCGAGGTCGAGCAGCTGCAGGTGCTCGGCCAGCTCCTTGGGGTCGGCCAGCAGCTCCTGTTCCAAAGCCAGATCCTCCTCGCGCGTGGCGCCACGCGGACGGGTGCCGGCGATGGGGCGCAGGGTCACCAGGTCGCCTTCCAGGCGCACCAGAATCTCCGGCGAGGCGCCCACCACATGGAAGTCGCCCAGGTCGTAATAGAACATGTAGGGCGAGGGGTTGAGGCTGCGCAGGCTGCGGTAGAGTGCGAGCGGCGAGCCGGTATAAGGCCGCGACATGCGGTGCGAGAGCACCACCTGCATGATGTCGCCGGCGGCGATGTAATCCTTGGCTTTCGCCACCGCGGCCTTGTAGTTGGTCTCGCCGAATTCCGACACCGGCTCGGCCGCGGCGACGGGTTCATCCGTCGGCGGCACGAGACTCGCCAGCGTCTTGCGCGTGAGTTCGTCCAGGCGCTGCTGGGCGGCGGCGTAGGCGCCGTGCGTCCCGGGCTCGGCATACACCAGCAGGGTGACCTTGCCGGTGAGGTTGTCCACCACGGCCAGCTCGGTCGTGAGCAGGAGCAGGATGTCCGGCACTTTGAGCACGTCGCGCTTGTGCGTTTGCGCCAGGCGCTTCTCGATGTAGCGCACGGTGTCGTAACCGAAGATGCCGTTGAGCCCGCCGACGAAGCGCGTGAGCCCTTCGGCCGGCGCGGCCTTGAAGCGCGCCTGGTAGCGGGCGACGAAGTCGAGCGGGTTGCCGTCGTCTTCCTCGACCACCCGGCCGTCGCACTCCACCTGGGTATGGAAGCCCTGCGCGCGCAGCACGGTGCGCGCCGGCAGGCCGATGATGGAGTAGCGGCCAAAGCGCTCACCGCCCACCACGGATTCCAGCAGGTAGGAATAGGGCGCGTGGGCGAGCTTGAGGTAGAGCGACAGCGGCGTGTCGAGGTCCGCCGGCAGGGTGCGCGCCAGCGGGATGTGGGTGTAGCCCTGGCGGGCCAGTTCCTGGAATTGCTGTTCGTTCATGATGAGTCCGTGAAAAGGCTATGGAGTGGGAAACGGGAAACGCCGCGTTTCACCACCACCATCGTTTCGTTTTCACGCGACTCGTCATGGTCAGGCCGCCTTGCGGATGAGCTTGTCGGCGTCCTGCAGGCTTTGCACCACGGCGTCGAGGTCCAGCTCCGCCACCGGGCGGCCGCGGTTGTAGCCGTAGGGTACGCAGAACACCGGGCAGCCGGCGGCGCGCGCGGCCTGGGTGTCGTTGAGCGAGTCGCCGATGAGCAGCAGCTCGGCCGGCTTGACCTTGAACACCTCGCAGGCGTGCAGCAGCGGCAGCGGATCGGGCTTGCGCTTGGGCAGCGTGTCGCCGGAAAGGATCAGTTCGAAATAATCGAACAGGCCGGTGGCCTTGAGCAGCGGATGGGTGAACTGCGCCACCTTGTTGGTGATGCAGGCCACGTGCAGGCCGCGCGCCTTGAAGGCCTTGAGCCCTTCCACCACGCCGGGGAAGGGGCGCGACTGGTCGGCGACGTGCTCGCCGTAATAGCGGTGGTAGATGGCCAGCGCCCGCTCGAACAGGGCGGCATCGGGCTCGGCCTCCATGTCGCCGGTGAGCACGCGCTTGACCAGGCGCGAGACGCCGTTGCCGATATAGGTGGCGATGACCTCAGGCGCAGGGCAGGGACGCCCCAGCTCGGCCATCATGCGCTGCGCCGCGTCGGCCAGGTCGGGCGCGGTGTTGAGCAGGGTGCCGTCGAGGTCGATGACGACGGCGCGGATGGGGATGGGGAAGTGCATGACGATTATTTCGCCTTCGCCAGTTCCGCGCGCATGGCGGCGATGATGGAGTCGTAGCGGTGCGGGTCGGAATCCTTGGCGGCGCCGAACACGGCCGAGCCGGCGACGAAGGTGTCCACGCCCGCGCGCGCCACTTCGGCAATGTTGGCCGGGCCCACGCCGCCGTCGATCTCCAGGCTGACATCGAGGCCGCGGGCCGCGATCATCTGGCGCACCTTCTTCGCCTTGTCGAGCACGTAGGGAATGAATTTCTGCCCGCCGAAGCCCGGGTTGACGCTCATCAGCAGCACCATGTCGATCTTGTCCAGGGTGTATTCCAGCACGTCCAGCGGAGTCGCCGGATTGAACACCAGGCCGGGCTTGCAGCCGTTCTCGCGGATCAGGCCTATGGTGCGGTCGATGTGCTCGGAGGCTTCCGGGTGGAAGGTGATGTAGGTGGCGCCGGCCTTGGCGAAATCGGGGATGATGCGGTCCACGGGCTTGACCATCAGGTGCACGTCGATGGGCGCGGTGACGCCGTGTTTGCGCAGCGCCTCGCATACCAGCGGGCCGATGGTGAGGTTGGGCACGTAGTGGTTGTCCATGACGTCGAAGTGGACGATGTCGGCACCGGCTTTCAGCACGTTGTCCACCTCCTCGCCGAGTTTGGCGAAATTGGCGGACAGGATGCTGGGCGCAATGCGGTAATTCATGACGGGCTCCGAAAATTGGTTCGCCCGCGATTTTAGCAGGATTGGCCTTGAGCCCCGCGCCGCATGGGATAGAATCGAGCAAAATCCCATGGAGCGCCAACGTGGCGGAAGGCAAGAAGTACGACATCCAGGTGACCGTGAACACGGCCTACATTCCGGAGCAGAGCGATCCGGCGGCGGACCGCTACGTGTTCGCCTACACCATCAATATCGCCAATCAGGGCACCGCGGCCGCCCAGCTCATCTCGCGCCACTGGGTCATCACCGACGCGGAGCAGCAGACGCAGGAAGTGCGCGGTCTCGGCGTGGTGGGCGAGCAGCCTTTCCTGCGCCCCGGCGAATCTTTCGAGTACACCAGCGGCACCGCGATCTCCACGCCGGTGGGCACCATGCGTGGCAGCTACCAGATGGTGGCGGAGGACGGCCAGAAGTTCGACGCCGAGATTCCGGAGTTCACCCTGTCCATGCCGCGGGTATTGCACTGACGCGGGTGGCGCGCGGTCGCATGACGTTTCCCCTGGGTGCCTGGCGCGCCCTGCCGCTGCTCCTCCTCCTGGCCGCCTGCGCGGCGCCGCCGACGCAGCCGGCCAAGCCGGTTCCCGCGCCGTCCTGCCCGGTCTGCCCGGTGTGTCCGCACGCCCCCGCGCCTTCGCCCACCCCTGCGCCCGCACCGCCGCGCCTGCAGGCAACGGACTGGAGCCAGCTGCCGCATTGGCCGGGCGAGCAGCCCAGCGCCGCCTGGCCGGCCCTCTTGCAGACTTGCGCCGCGCTCGGCACGCGCCCGGCGTGGACCGCCGTGTGCCAGGCCGCGCGCGAGGTCGACGGCTACAGCGACGCGGCGGTGACGGAATTCTTCCAGAGCCGATTTACGCCGTATCAGGTGATCAACGGCGACGGCAGCACGCAGGGCCTCGTCACCGGCTATTACGAGCCGGTCATCGCCGGCAACGACCACCGCACGGCGCGCGCCCGCTATCCCCTCTACGCCACGCCGGACAACCTGCTGGTGGTGGATCTCGCCAGCCTCTACCCGGAACTCAAGCACATGCGCCTGCGCGGCCGGCTGGAGGGCAACAAGGTGGTGCCCTACTATTCGCGCGCGCAGATCGCCGACGACAGCGGCGGCTTCTCGGCGCCGGTGCTGGCCTGGGCCGACAACGCCGTGGACTTGTTCTTCCTGCAGATCCAGGGCTCGGGCTGGGTGCGCTTTCCCGACGGCCGGCAGATCCACGTCGGCTATGCCGAGCAGAACGGCTATCCCTACCGCGCCATCGGCCGCGTGCTGGTGCAATGGGGCGCGCTGCCGCTCGACCAGGTATCGATGCAGAACATCAAGCGCTGGGGCGAGACCCATCCCGACAAGCTGCCCGAGTTGCTCAACAGCAACCCCAGCTATGTCTTCTTCAAGCGCCTGCCGGACGACATCCCCGGCCCCTACGGCGCGCTGGGCGTGCCGCTCACGCCCGAGCGCTCCATCGCCGTCGACGCGCGTTACCTGCCCCTGGGCGCGCCGGTCTATCTCGCCACCACGCAGCCGCTGTCGGACGTCCCGCTGGAGCGCCTGGTGCTGGCGCAGGACACCGGCGGCGCCATCCGCGGCGGCGTGCGCGCCGATTATTTCTGGGGCACCGGCAAACAAGCCGGGGAACTGGCCGGGCGCATGAAGCAGTCCGGCCAGATGTGGGTGCTGCTGCCCAAGGACGCGCCGCCGCCGGCCTTGACCCGTAACTGAGCGGGCGCGCGCCGGTCTCAGTGTGCGACGGCGCGGAAGGCCGGGCAGTCCACCTGAAAGATCTGGCCATCGTCGAGCCGCGCCGCGCTGAGTTTGCCGCCCCACAGGCAGCCGGTGTCGAGCGCCAGCAGATGCGGGCGCTGCACC
>JAJXXS010000222.1 GCA_021780975.1 Pseudomonadota bacterium | reverse complement strand
GGCGCGCGTTCATCATGTCATGCATATAACCCACCAGCACGCCGTCTTCGATGAGCACGGTATGCTGGGTGGGATTGCCCTCGTCGTCCACGTTCAAGGAGCCGCGCCGGTTGGGCAGCGTACCGTCGTCGACCACGGTCACGCCGGGGGACGCCACGCGCTCCCCCAGGCGCCCGGAAAAGGCCGAGGACGCCTTGCGATTGAAATCGCCCTCCAACCCATGACCCACCGCCTCATGCAGCAGTATGCCGGGCCAACCCGGACCAAGAACCACGGTCATGGTGCCCGCCGGCGCTGGCTTGGCGGCCAGATTCGTGACCGCCTGGTGCACCGCCTGACGCGCATAATCTTCCAGCCGATCGTCGGTGAAATAGCCATAGTCATGGCGCCCGCCACCCCCCCCGCTGCCCTGTTCCATGCGGCCTTTTTCCTCGGCGATCACCTGCAGACTGAGGCGCACCAGGGGGCGCACGTCGGCAGCGGTGTGGCCGTCGGCCCGCGCCACATAGATGACTTCGTATTCGGCGGCGAGATGGGCAATCACCTGCACGATGCGGGGGTCGAGCTTGCGCGCCATGGCCTCCAGCTTTTCCAGCAGCTTGACCTTGTGCGCATCCTCCAGACTCGCCAGCGGATCGTTGGGCAGATAAAGACTGCGTCCGCCGCCGCGCTGGGCCACGGCCACGCTGGCCGTGCCGCCGCCACTGGCAATGGCGCGGGTGGCGTCCGCCGCCGCGGTCAAGGCGCTCAGGCTGATGTCGTCAGAGTAGGCGAAGGCCGTGCGCTCCCCCGACACGGCGCGCACCCCGACTCCCTGGTCGATATTGAAGCTGCCGGACTTCACCTGCCCCTCTTCCAGCGTCCAGCCTTCGGAGCGACTGTACTGAAAATACAGATCGGCATAGTCGAGCCGGTGGCTCATGAGACGCCCGAACACGGGCGCAAGGCTTTGCATATCCAGTTGATTGGGCGTCAACAGGGTATGTTGGGCTGTCTCGAAAAGGTTTTCCGCCACGCCTATGGCGGGCTGGGTGTCGGTGAGGTTCATGGCAGGATCCTATTTGGCTGCACGTCCGAGCGCACGGCGCTCGATCAGGTTTACCGCTACTTTCTCGCAGGCGATGGTGCGATGCGCAAGTGCCGGCAGGCTTTGCCGCAGACCCGCCTGGTAGGCAGGGTTGACATTGGCGATGACGACGCCGGAGCCGCGCGGCAGACGGTCAAGCACCACGCCCCACGGATCCACGATCATGGTGTCGCCGTGAGTCTCGCGCCCGGAGAGGTGGTAGCCCCCCTGCGCGGGGGCGATGACGTAGGCGAGATTTTCGATCGCGCGGGCGCGCACCAGGGTTTCGAAATGGGCCTTGCCGGTGGTGGCAGTAAACGCCGAAGGCACCACGATCAGATCCACGTCGGGCATGGCGCGGAATAATTCGGGAAAGCGCAGGTCATAGCACACGGCGAGACCGATGCGCCCGAAAGGGCTGTTCACCACCACCACGGCATTGCCCGGCTCGATGGTGTTTTCCTCTTTGTAATGCTCGTTGGCGAGATTCAGCCCGAAGAGGTGAATCTTGTCATAGCGCGCCACCAGCTTGCCGCGATCATCATAAAGCAGGCAGGCGTTGCGCACCTTTTTGGGATTGTCGCAGGCCAGCGGGACCGAGCCGCCCACCAGCCACACGCGATGCTTCTTCGCCATGCGCATGAGGAAGGACTGGATGGGCCCGCGCCCTTCCTCCTCGCGCACCGCCACCTTGTCGGTGTCCTTCAGCCCCATGATGCAGAAATATTCCGGCAGGGCGATGAGCTTGGCCCCTCCTGCTGCAGCCAGGGCGATCAGGCGCTCGGCTTCCGCCAGGTTGGCTGCCACGCTTGGGCCCGAGGCCATCTGCAAGGCTGCCACCCGTACCGTGCCTGGCACCTGTTGGGTAGGTTTTTTGACTTGGCCACTGCGGCTCTTGGCAACCTTCACGGAAGCGGGGGTTTTTGTTGTGGTCATGGTTTCGTGCTGCCTTTATCGGTGCGTACGAGTTGGTCCGGGCGCGTCACCTCAGGGTGATCCCATGGACCGGACACCAGGTACTCCTGGGCAGTGATGGCTTCCAGCGGATTGCTGAGTATCTTCTGCGCCAGCAGCGTCCCCAGCCCCACCAGCGGGCCACCTGCCACGGCGCCAGCTACAGCAAGGCTTTCGGACAGGTGGGGGTAAATCTTGAGCCTCAGCTGCACCGTCTCGTCATTCAAGCGCGCCAGTCCCGACAACGCCACCCGCGCGGCCGGACCTTGCATGGCGAAATCGTCCGTGTATACGACACCGTCTGCTATCCGCATGGTAGCGGAAATATGATCAAAGGCGAATCCGCGCTCGGTGAGATCGCGGAAATTCAGGCTCAGGCGCCGTTCCAGGGACTGCAGGCTGATGATGCCCAGCAGCTTGCCCACCCCGGCTTCCACCTTGAGGAACTGCCCGTTCTTCACCTCCAGGTGCAAGGTGCCTCCGAGATTCCTCAAGGCGAAATCCTGCGGCTGGCCGGTCCATGCCAAGTCCCCTTTCAGGGTGCCGCGCCCCCCCTGCACCAAGGCTGGGTAGCCCAGGCGGGCCAGCAGGCGCCCCGCGTTGCGGATATCCAGACTGAGGTTCCCGGCGGTGAGGCCGGTGCCGCCCTCGCGCCACTGCCCGGTCAGATCGAGGACGCCATCGGGATTGGCGATGCGCAGGCGATCTATGCTCATGCCTGCATCGGTGGGATGCGCCTGCCCTTGCAACTGCCCGAGCGGCAAGCCTTCCCATATGAGGTTGCCGACCGTCAGGTCGACTGTCGGCCAGCGCGAGAAATTCACCTCGCCGGCGTTTCCCGCCGGCCCGGGCCGGCTTTTAGGCAGTTCCAGCTGGCGGAAATTGAGGCCCAGATTGGCGCTGCCCCCCTGCTTCCGATAGCTGACGGTCCCTTGTGCCTGCGGGCCTCTTACCTCCACGCGCAGAACTCCGTCGCGCTCGCCGCCGCTCAGGGCGACATCGCGAAAATCCCGGTTCAGGAAATGCAGGCGGGCGATGCGCAATCCGCTGATGGATAAAGGAGGCATGACCGCGCCGTGGTCACCAAAAAGGAACGGTTGCCAGGCTTCCAGATCCAGCCCAGGCAGGCGCCCGCCAAGCTGCAGGACAGCAGCCGCCGGCAGGCCCGCCGGTGCGCCGAAAACCACCGCCCCACGCACCACGCGGGCGCCCTGCGCACGCGGCGCTTGCTGCCAGCGTGCGGAAAGCAGGGTCCCCAGATCCAGCCACCCTTCGCTGCCCTGCCCTGTGTGCGCGACACGTTCATAGCGCAAGGGCAACGGCTGCGCGGCCGCCTTGCCCAGTGGCGCTGGCAGGCTCGAATCCAGGCCCACCAGGGTGGAGCTGACCACCAGACTGCTCTCCTGGCGCCCCAGATGGAAGGCCGCGGTCCAGGCGGCTTTTCCCCCTAACCGCCCGGCCGCCGACTTGCCCAGCATGGCGCCGAGCCGAGCGCCCTCGGCCGAGCCCTGCGCCTGTACGCTGACGATGCCCGCGCGCGTGCTGAGGTCCAGGGTGGCGGGGCCGCCGAAGAGCCGCATGCTGAGGCGGCGCGCGTCCACGCTCGCCGCCGTCAAGCCGAGCGTGCCGCGCACGCGCTCCACGGCAAGCTTGCCTGCCGGCGAGCTGAAGGTGTTGTCCGCGAAATGGACCTTGCCTTGCACACTGGTATCGCGCGCATGCGCCAGCGGCACTTGCAGCGCGAGATCCAGCTTCGCATTCCCCTCCGCGCGCACCCCGCGCGTAAAGCCCTGCAGGTGATCGGCCACCGGACTGGCATTCACATAAGCAAGAAAGTCCTGCGCCGGACCGCTGGCTGTGCCGGTCAGCTTCAATTGCGCGTCATGGCTGCCCAGGTCGGCGATGTCGGCGCTCACGCCTTGCAGGCGCGCCGCGCCGAAATGGCCCTGCTGCACCCTGATGCCCAGCCCTGTTCCCTGAAAGACCAGGGCGCCACCGATTCCGTCCAGGGCAGGCCAGGCGCCGGCGAAATGCAGGCGCACTCCCTGCAGCGGCACGCTGACGCGGAACTCGCCCGCGCGGCCGTCGGCAAAGGGGAAATCCGCCAGGTTGCCGCGCAGCGCAAAGTCGCCATTTTCCGCCGCGCCCGCCAGCAAACTCTCGCGCAGCCAGTTCACCACGTCGGGATTGACCATGCGCGGAACGTAGCGCCACGCGGCAGTCGCCTCCCCACGGGCAATCTTGCCGCGCAAATCGGCCTTGCCGGGCCCGTGTCCATCCCACCGGTAATCACCCGCCAGGCTCATGCTCAAATCCTGGTTGGCGACATCCAGCTGGCGCAGCGAGAGCGTCCACCCGTCCGGCGCATGCTCCCAGCCGCCGCGTGCCTGAAACTGCGAGAACGCGTACTGCGGCTGACTCATGACCGCGGGAATCTGCAGCGTCATCGGCCCCTGCAACTGGAAGCTGCCTTGGCGCCCGTTCCCTGTGACTTCGCCCGACAGCCCGGCGACACCGGGAATGTTTTTCCACGGCAGCCAGGCCAGACGGTGAAAACGCGCGGCCAGGCGATCTACGGTGATTTGCGCTCCCGGGCCGCTCCACGTCAGGTTGATCGAATCCATGCGACCGCTCGGGCGCAACGCCTGCCACGCGGGTACCAGCGCCCAATCCTGCGGCAATGCCGCCAGCACTGGGGTGAGCGCTGCCAGGTTCACGGCGCCGGCCTGCAGGCTGCGGGTAGTCGGCCCTGCGACATAGGTGAAATCCACGGGCTCGCCGCGGGGCGCCTCAGGCGCCTGAAATTGCAGGTTGTGCGCATACCAGGTATCCCCGGCCCGGGCATGCTTCCAGCCGCCCTCGCCCTGGAGGCGGGCGAAGCGCAGCGCCGCATTCGCCTGCAACGGCAGCACGAGATCGCGCAGCTGAACCCTTGCGTCCCAGCCCGCCATCTGGTCGCGGCGATAGGTGAGCTTGATCTCCGCGCTGCCCCGTCCCCCCAGGCTGGCATAGCGCGTCGGCAGCCAGGGGCGGAAATTCTGTAACGTCAGCGCAGGAGCATTGGCCGTCAGCGCGCCCGACCAGGTCTTCTCTGCGAGGAAGCCGCGATGCGTGAACTGCCCGCTCACTTCCAGCGGTGCCGCAAGCGCGGCCGGTGGCCTGGCGCGCAGGGTGAAGCGATGGAATGCGAAGATATTGCGCAGTTCGCCGTTGACGTCCGTGAACACCAGCGGAGGCGCCCCGCGCATCTGGTCCACCCAGGTCACCGTGCCGTTTAACCAGCGCACATGACCCTGATCCAGCAACCAATCGCGAAAGGCCGCATTGCCCCGTGCCGTGAGGTGCACCGGCAGGCCGTCCACGTAGAGCAGGTCGGCACTGACACGGCGCAAAACCAGAGGCGTGTCGTAAATGTCCAGGGTGTAGAAACGCGGCTTGAGGAGCAGGAAACTAAGCCACCCAAAGCGCCCCTCCACCCGCCCCACGTGCAGCAGAACCTGCCCCTGCGCGTTGCGGATGTCCAGGGCGGAGACTTCCAGGCGCGGCCGGCCGCCCTGCCACTCGCCGGCAACGCTGCCGATGGATATCTGGTAGCCCGTGGCATGCGAGAGCACCTTCGCCAGTTCGTCGCGATACTCCCCGATATGCGGCATGAACCACCAATAGACCGCACCCAGCAGGGTCCCCGCCAAGGCGAGCACAAGGGTCGCCAGTCCTAGAAGCCAGGGCAGGAAGCGGTAAAGCCGCAGGGACAGATTGACAAAAAAACGCGACACGTAGAGTCCGTGCGGGAGAAACGCCATTGAATAGGGATTGTGTCCGCCATTCTATTCCAGGATGCCCAAGAGCATCGGCCAACCGATGGACAAGCACTCCGGGCGCGCACCACCATGAGGCCCATGCACTTTTTTCACCCTTCCACGGCGCCAGGCAGTACACCACCACCGGAATCAATAATTGCAATAAAACATGTAGTTAAATAAACAAGCATGCCTGGCACATGTGTTGCTTGACAAGGATCGAACGCATGCTTTTCCAGTGTGTGTTCAGGCAGTCTCCTCCGAAACGTTTCGGCCCCCTTCGGGGGGCCGCTTTTTTTAGGAGGCAGGATGGATGTATTGAAAATACTCCTGGTCGAACATGAAGTCGGCCGTCTGGCGCCACTGAAGGCCGCCCTCGGCAACCAAGGTTATGAAGTGGCAGCGGCGGAAAACGCCCGCCTGCTGCACGATCAGGTCATGCAGTTCGAACCAGATGTGGTCATCGTCGGCGTGGATTCCCCGGACCGCGACACCCTGGAAGGCATCTGCGTGATGAATCAGGATCGCCCCCGCCCCGTCGTCATGTTCAGCGACGATGGCAATCCGCACGCGATCCGTGCCGCGATCCAGGCAGGCGTCGTGTCCTACGTGGTGAGCGGACTCGACCCCGGCCGCATACGCGCAGTCCTGGAGGTCGCCATCGCGCAGTTCCAGGCCTACCAGGCGCTGCACGAAAATCTCGCCGGCGTGCGGCGCGAGCTGGCGGAAAGCAAGCTGATCGACCAGGCCAAAAGCCGCCTCATGCGTGAGCTGGGGATTTCCGAGCCGGAGGCCTACCACCGGATGCGGCGTCATGCCATGAAGCAGCAGAAAAAAATTGCTCAGGTGGCAGAGTTGATCGCCAAAGCCAGGCGCCTGGATTTTCTGGGGTGACAGACGAATGCCATGGATCTGCCCGACTCCCCCAGCCCCTACCGCGGAGAACACGCGTGTATGGGTCCGGCTCGCAGAGCAGGCTCGCACGCAGCGCCGCCTCCTTCCCAGAGCAATGCCCCGACATAGTGCGAGCCGCCCTTGGCTGCCTGGCGTTGGTGCGCGGCGCATGTGCGTGCGCGCGCGAGAGCGCCATTTCCTCCCTGCCAGAAAATGGCACGGACGTTGCTTTTGTGGAAATGACGGCGCGCGGGTGCGCTGTCATCGAGGGCTCTTCTGTAATTGTCGACGGGCGTCTGGGGGTTCGCTCCCGGGCGCCTTCTTTTTTGGGGACGCAAAGTGAAGCACCGCGCAG
>JAJXXS010000324.1 GCA_021780975.1 Pseudomonadota bacterium | reverse complement strand
TGCCGTTGAAAACGGTTTCCAGGGCGGTGACTGCGGCACGCACCTCGATGGTGTCCTGCCATTCGATGCTGCGTGTGCGGGCGGTATAGCGCATGTGCAGTTGACCGCTCGGCAGGGTGGCGAACACCGGCCCGCTTTCGGCGGCGCGGGCCACGCCGCTTTCATCCATGCGCGGCGGAATGGTCATGACGGTCTCGCCCATCAGGGCACGGATATGCGCTGGATCCTCCTCGCGCAGGAGGATGTAAGCGATCTCGTGATCAAGCAGGCCGTTCTCGCCGCCTACGCTGGCAGTGTCTACGCAATGCAGCAGAAAGGCGCGGATGCCGTTTTCTGCGCGGTTGTAATAGCCATCGGTATGCCAGCGCAGGGGGCGGTTGGTGTAAGGGATGTATTCGCCTTTGCGCCCTGGCTCATCGGCCACCGTGAGGGTAGTGATGGCGTCCTCGTCCGCCAGCAGGTTGCTGTCCAGGCGCTCAAGACCGAACTGCAGCCCCAGCAGGCGGGGAATGGATTTGTCCGCGCCCTCCGTGAGGCGGCTGGCGTACAGGGCCATGTTGGCTTTGCGGATGCGTGCCAGCAACGCACCGTGTTCACTCATGGTGAGCGCGCGCGGATCGGCGACTTCCACCAGCAGGTCTTCCAGGCGCGCAGGATAGGCGGCCAGCTTGGCGTCACGCCAAGCGGGGTAGGCCATACTGTCCGGGTGGAAGGGGCTGGATAGGGGAATCATCCGCCGGGAGTGTGGCGGGGGTACAGGCCATCTATCGTGCGCTTCAACACGTCCAGCATTTTCGGCACCTCGATTTCGGACACCTGGTCGGCGATCCAGGATTTGTCCTTGTCCAGCATGAGTTCGCGGATGCAGCTCCCGAGAAAGTGCTTGACGGGGTAATTGGGGTTCTGTGGATCGAAATCGAAGGTCGCATACTCGACGCTCCTGGCATTGATCTTCTCCAGGAAGGCGGCCTGGTAGGGGTGGTCGTGATCCCCCAGGATGTCGTGAATGTTTCCTTCCACGATCTCCGCCAGGCGGCTCGCCATGGTGGAAATGAAGGCCGTGCGCTCGCCGTCCTCGATGCGCCCGTAGATCAGGCGGTCGGACAGGTGGACCATGAAGGCCATGGCCTCCACCATGATGCCGATGCCGCGCTGCAGATCGACGATGTCATAGTCGGCCTCCTGCAGATTGATGGTGAGGCGATCAGCCAGCTTCCAGATGTTGGTGGCCACTACCGTGGCCTGTTCCTCGGGTCCTTTGGGGTCGTCCCCTTCGCTATGCCAATCGGTCTTGACGCGGATGCCGTGAGCCATTTTATTCTCCTGTTGCGACCGGCCGGGTGGGGTCGGTGATCCATTCGCTCCAGGATCCCGGGTAGAGGCGCGAGCCAGGCAGGCCCGCGATTTCCATCGCCAGCACGTTGTGGCAGGCGGTAACGCCCGACCCGCACACGTGGATCACCTGATGGGGAGCGCGCCCCTGCAACAAGGCCTGGTAGTTTTCGCGCAAAGCCTCGGGCGCCAGGAAGGTGCCGTCAAAGTCGAGATTTTCCTCGAACGGCCAGTTGATGGCGCCGGGGATGTGTCCGGCCACCGGATCCAGCGGTTCGTATTCGCCGGTGAAACGGCGTTCTGGGCGTGCATCGATGAGGACCTGTTCCGGGCTGGAGAGGCGTCGCAGGATTTCGTCTGCTGTGGCGATCTGGCTCGTTTCCGGCAAATGCGCAAAAAGTGCATGCCGCGGTTGCGGCGCTAGTGGCGTCGTCGGGCGCTTTTCCCTCAGCCACTTCGGCCAGCCGCCATCCAGCACTGCCACTCCGGGGTGTCCCAGCCAGCGCAGCAGCCACCACATGCGCACGGCCATGGAATTGAAACTGTCATCGTACACAACCACCTGTCGATTCACACCCACACCCCAGGCAGACAGTTTCTGCGCCAACACCTTGGGGTCGGGCAGTGGGTGGCGGCCAGTGTGCGTCTCAGCCGTGGCGGAGAGGTCGGCGTCCAGGTCGGCATAACGCGCGCCGGGGATATGGCCGACTTCATAGGCGCGCCGTCCGGCAGCGGGGTCGGTCAGGGTGAAGCGACAATCAAAGACTATCCACTGGGGATCGTCGAGATGCGCTGCCAGATCTTCGGTCGAAACGAGCGTGTTGCTGAACATGGAGGGCTAGGGCGTGGGCGCGGCCGGCCGGAGGGCTCGCTTGCAGAACTCCCTGGCCGGTCTAGGACGTCCGAAGTTCAGTAGCCGCCCTTGCCGTAGGGCTTGGGCAGGCCGGCGACCCGCACCGCTTGACGGGCGGGTTGGTTGGGGAAGAGGGTGTACAAAAGCTTCTTCCAGTCCTTGCCGCCGTCTTCCTCGGTCAGTTCGATGACCATGTTGCGGAAGTTGGGTGTGTGGCCATCCTGCTTGTATTTTTCGCGCAGCCAGCGGATCACGAACCAATGCTCGTCGGTCAGGGTGATTTGTTCGCGTTCGGCCATGATCGGGCAGATTTCATCATCGTATACAGGCTCAAGCAGAAAATCCTCTTCGCCGGTTTCCAGCTCTTGTCCGTTGTACATGACACCCATTTGCTTTCTCCTTGAAATGTCGAGGCGCGCCTCGGTTATTAGGATTGGAAGCGAGCGATGCGCTCCCGCGGAATAAGCCTTGAGTTGGGGCTCAAGGCGAAATTTCAAACGGCATCGATGGCTCCGACCGCAGTAATCGATTTGTGAGGAATGAAAATGCCGCAGCCCAGTTTGCGGTTGGTTCCCAGGCCTTCCTGCTGCACGCGCAGGGCGTTGGCGAGCGGGAGGCCATGCAGCATGAGGCTGTAACCCACTATTTCCCGAACGCCGTCGAACATTTTCTGTGGGCGTCCGCAAATGAAACGGCTGCTGATGTCCATCTGGTCGAGCAGGGCGATGATGTCGCGGGTAAAACTGCTTTCGTCCGCGCTGCCTGTCGTCACCATGTGCGCATAAAGCGGGGTGTACAGGGCCAGACTGCGAGTTTTACTGGCGCCTATGGCCAAGTCGTGGTCGCCCAGGCGAATTGCCTGGTTGCTCAGAGCCGCTTGCAAGGCGGGTATCTTCTCCGCCCGACAACGCACCACCAGCTTGGCACGGTGGCTGAGGATGAGTTCGCCTTGCCCGCTGTCTGCGCCGAGGATGGGATGGATTCCCAGGCCTTTTTCCTCGCTGATCCAGGGCGCGAGCCGGAGTAATTCCACGTACAGCATCCAACCGTGGTCCACGGGCAGGTCTCGGCCGCGCAACTCAAATTGCACATCGGACACGGCCTCGGCCTCGATAACCGTTGCCGCGGCGTGATCGTCGTATAACCAACCGATTTTTACTCTCCTGCCGGTTTGTCGGCTGCTTCCTGGGTATGCGCCCAGTCCAGCATGGCCTGACCCCATACCCGCGCGGTCGCCGCATCGATATCGAATATGGTGAACCGCTTCATTTCCCGTATGCGGACACGCAACGTCGCGTAGTCGGCGCGATGCTCGACGTCCTGCAACTCGATCTCCTGCCGATAGGGCGAGGCGACAATTTTACCGAGGCTTTTGATGTTCAATTCATCCATAGTGAATATTTTAATATTTTGTTTTGTGATTTTGTGTAAAATGGTGCCCCGTTCTGCCGGGCGGAGCGAATCTTGTGTCAGGGTTGCCCTGGATGCTGCAGTAGTGTCGCACCCTTGGTTGGCCGGGTTTACCGCCCACAAGGATTGCTGCGGATAACCCAAACGGGTAGGTTTTTCCTACCCATGCTGATAATAGTGGGTGCGCTCGGCGAGGGCTAAGATTTCAGGACGACTTGGGTCCTGGAGGCGGAAGGCGTGACTCGCTGGAAGTCTGGCGATGTCGTTTTGCTGGTGGCCCGCTTCGGAATTTGATACTGCCCAAATTTGGGGAAACCCATTAATTCATTGGAGAGTGACAATGGCGAAAAAAATGCACGACACCCCGATGCTGGATCAACTGGAAAGCGGCCCCTGGCCCAGCTTTGTGACCGGTCTCAAGCGTCTGGCCAAAGATAACGACATGGCGGTTGACCTGCTAGGTCAGCTCGAAGCCTCTTACAGAGACACGAAGGGTTACTGGAAAGGCGGCACCGTCGGCGTATTTGGCTATGGTGGTGGCGTCATTCCCCGTTTCACCGAACTGAAGGATGAAAACGGAAAACCGATCTATCCTGATGCTGCCGAATTCCACACGTTGCGTGTGCAGCCGCCTGCCGGCATGCATTACGACACCAAGACCCTGCGCTGGATGTGCGACGTGTGGGAAAAGCATGGCTCGGGCCTGATTGCTTTCCATGGCCAGTCCGGCGACATCATGTTCCAGGGCATCAAGACCGAGAACGTCCAGCCCGCCTTTGACGAGCTCAACGAAGCCGGTTTTGACCTCGGTGGTGCCGGCCCTGCGCTGCGCACCTCCATGTCCTGCGTGGGCGCTGCGCGTTGCGAAATGTCCTGCTTCGACGAGGCTCGCGCCCTGCGTGCCGTGATCAACAACAACCTGGACGACATGCATCGCCCGGCGCTGCCCTACAAGTTCAAGTTCAAGTTCTCCGGCTGCGGCAATGACTGCGTGAATGCCATTCAGCGTTCCGACATGGCCACCATCGGCACCTGGCGCGACAATATCCAGGTGAACAACGACATGGTGCAGGCCTACTACAAAAACCACGGCATGACCGACCTGGTCAACGATGTGGTTTCCATGTGCCCCACTCGTGCCATCAGTGTCGTCAAAAAGGCCGATGTGAAGGCCAATGAACGCACCTCTGTGGCCGACCTGGGCGACGGCAACGCGCTGTGCATCGACAACAAAAACTGCGTGCGCTGCATGCATTGCCTGAACGTGATTCCCGGCGGCCTGCTGCCCGGCAAGGACAAGGGCGTGACCATCCTGGTGGGTGGCAAGGGCGTGCTCAAGATCGGGGCCACCATGGGCACCGTGGTCATTCCGTTCATGAAGTTGGAATCCGACGAGGACTTCGAAAAGCTGAGTGACTTGGCGCGCAACATGCTCGACTTTTTTGCCGAGAACGCGCTTGAGCACGAGCGTACCGGCGAGATGATCGACAGGATAGGACTGGTCAATTTCCTGGACGGCATCGGTCTTGAAATCGACCCCAACATGATCGTCCACCCCCGCATGAATCCCTATGTCCGCATGGACGGCTGGGACGAGGAAGTGGCCAAGGCCGAAGAGCGCAAGAGTGCAGCGGCCTAATATCTGGGTAGTAAGTTTGTAGTGACTGACGGGCCGCAAGGCCCGTCATTTCAGATTTTTTATTCGGAGAGACCAACAATGGCTGGACCACGTCATCCCATCGAAAGCGGCGCACCGGATCCGATGCCCTACATGCATCCCGTAATGAAGAAAAATTACGGCAAGTGGGTATTCCATTCCCATCCCAAGCCGGGTGTGCTTTATCACCGCGCGGAAAGCGGCGATGAAATCTGGACCGTCAAGGCCGGCACGCAGCGCCAGATGGATGTCTACACCATCCGTGAGCTCTGCGACATCGCCGACAAATATGGCGAAGGCCATGTGCGTTTTACCGCTCGCTCCAATATCGAATACATGGTGGCTGATCAGGCCAAGGTGGAGCCGCTGATCAAGGCGCTGTCCGACGCGGGTTATCCGATAGGTGGCACGGCCAACTCGGTTTCCATGATCGCCCACACTCAGGGCTTCCTGCACTGCGACATCCCCGGCACCGACGCCTCTGGTGTGGTGAAGGCCCTCATGGATGAACTCTATGACGAGTTCGTCAAGTGCGAGATGCCGAACCGGGTCAAGTTGTCCACCTCCTGCTGCGAAATCAACTGCGGCGGCCAGGCGGATATCGCCATCATCATGCAGCATACCAAGCCTCCCAAGATCAACCACGATCTGGTCGCCAACGTCTGCGAACGTCCGGCGGTCGTGGCGCGTTGCCCCGTGGCGGCGATCCGTCCGGCGCTGGTGAATGGCAAGCCTTCCTTGGAAGTGGACGAGAAGAAATGCATCTGCTGCGGCGCCTGCTATCCTCCCTGCCCGCCGATGCAAATCAACGACCCCGAGCATTCCAAGATAGCCGTCTGGGTGGGTGGTAAGAACTCCAACGCGCGTTCCCGGCCGACTTTCCACAAGCTGGTTGCGGCTGGCCTGCCCAACAACGCTCCCCGTTGGCCCGAGACTGGCGCCGTGGTCAAGAAGATTCTCGCCGTCTACAAGGCCGATGCGCGCCCCTGGGAGCGCATGGCCGACTGGATCGACCGCATCGGCTGGCCCCAGTTCTTCGAGAAAACCGGCCTGCCGTTCACCAAGTACCACATCGATGATTGGCGTGGTCACCGGTCCACTTTCAACGCCTCGAACCACATTCGTTTCTAAGGCATAATCCCGGATTGGCCGCTGGCGATGACGCTGGCGGCCGAGCATTTTAAAGCCACTACAGGGAGCATGGATTTGGCATGAAGTTCGCCATCATGATCAATGAGGGTCCGTATACCCACCAAGCCAGTGACTCCGCGTATTTGTTCGCGCGGGCCGCGTTGGCCAAGGGCCATGAAGTGACCCGAGTATTTTTTTACCACGACGGTGTCAACAACGCGACCCGGCTGACTGCTCCGCCGCAAGACGACCGTCATATCGTCAACCGCTGGAGCGAATTGGCGAAGTCCCACAACCTTGACCTAGTGGTCTGCATCGCCGCGGCACAGCGCCGCGGGCTGATGGATGAAAACGAGGCCAAGCGTCAGGGCAAGAACGCGGACAACATCGCCCCCGGATTCCGCATTTCCGGTCTGGGGCAACTGGTGGAGGCTGGCATACAGTCCGACCGGTTGGTGGTCTTTGGTGACTGACGCGGCAAGCATGCGGAGGGAATATGTCTGAAGAAATGGATGTGGACGAAGGCGGCGCGGTCAAGAAATTCATGTTTGTCAACCGCAAGGCGCCCTATGGCACCATTTACGCCCTTGAGGGTCTGGAAGTGGTGCTGATTAGCGCTGCATTTGATCAGGATGTCAGCTTGGCGTTCCTGGACGATGGGGTGTATGAGCTCGTCAAGGGCCAGAATACCAAGGC
>JAJXXS010000298.1 GCA_021780975.1 Pseudomonadota bacterium | reverse complement strand
CGGTGCCTTGTCGATGAAGCAGGCGCTGCAGGAAGGCACCAGGGGGCCCGACAGCAGGATGTGGTCGATGCGCAGGCCCAAATTGCGACGGAACGCCCCTTGGCGATAATCCCACCAGGAAAAGCTTTTCTCTTCCTGATCGAAGAGGCGGAAAGCATCCTTCAGGCCCTGCTCCTGCAAGGCGCGGAATCTCGCCCGTTCCGGCGCCGACACCAGCACGGCGCCCTCCCACGCCGCCGGATCGTGCACGTCGCGATCTTCCGGAGCGATGTTGTAATCCCCCAGCAGGATCAGCCTGGGGTGGCGTTGCAGTTCCTCGCGTAACCACGCTGCCAGCGCGTCGAACCAGGCCAGCTTGTACTGGTATTTGTCCGACTCCAGGCTCTGGCCGTTGGGGCAATATACGCATACCAGGCGCACGCCCTGCAGGCTTCCGGCGATGACGCGCTTTTGCGCATCGGCGAAGCCGGGGATGTCGGCCTGCACCTCTGCCAGCGGGCTGCGGCTGAGTATGGCCACCCCGTTGTAGGTCTTTTGCCCGGCGAATGCCGCCTGCCAGCCTGCCTCATTAAGTTGTGCGACAGGGAAGTTGGCATCTTCCAGCTTGGTTTCCTGCACGCACAATGCATCCACCGGATTGGCACTCAGCCAGTCCAGCACCTGTGGCAGCCGCACCTTGAGCGAATTTACGTTCCAGGTAGCGACCTTCATGGACTTCAATGCGTTGGGCAATTGCCGATACAGCGGGTCTCGATCTCGCGCTTGCCGCCGCAGGCGAGAAAGCAGGCATCATAATCCGCCTCGCATCCGCAGCCATCGGGGCAGCGCTCCTTGATCAATTGGTTTTCCACGGCTTGGCGCTCTGGCCGCGGCGGCGCCGCCGGCGGCGGGTAGGGCAGCGCCCCCCACGGATAGCCCCACCACCCATAGTAGGGCCAGGGACCGTAGCCATAACCCGGCGAATTCAGCCAAAGCTCGGTGCGGTATTGCTCCAGCGCACGCGCGTAGCCCTGCAACTCGGCGCCGTAGCGCCGTATGGCTGCGCCGTAGCGCGCTTCCACCTCAGGCTGCAATGCCGCCACACAGGCCTGTTGCTTCGTCGCGCAGGCGGCGGCGCACTGGCTGCGCTGCGCGGCGCAGCGTGCCACACAAGCGCGCCCCGCCTCGTCTGCCGGCGGAGTGTAGCGGTAAGACGTCACATATTGCGGCTGACTCGCGCACCCCCCCAGCAAGGCAAGCCCGAGCAGGGCCAACGCGCGCCACGACATCCCCATGTTGCGTTCCCTCAAAGCAGACCTGCCGCCTGCCGGTCGGCATGGTAGCTGCTGCGCACCATGGGGCCACAGGCAGCCTGGCTGAAACCCAGCGCGACGGCCCTCGTCTCGAAACTGCGGAACTCCTCCGGGCTGACGAAGCGCTTCACCGGCAGATGATCCCTGGACGGCTGCAGATATTGTCCCAGGGTAAGCATATCGATGGCGTGCGCGCGCATGTCGGCCATCACCGCAAGAATCTCCTCGTCATCTTCACCCAACCCCAGCATAAGACCTGATTTGGTGGGCACGGCGGGATAGCGGCGCTTGAACTCGCTCAGGAGCCTGAGCGAGTGCGCGTAGTCGGCGCCTGGGCGGCATGCCTTGTAGAGTCGAGGCACGGTCTCCAGGTTGTGATTCATGACGTCGGGCAGGGCCTGGCCAAGAATCTCGATGGCTGTTTCAAGCCGGCCACGGAAGTCGGGCGTGAGGATCTCGATGCGCGTTTGCGGAGAGGAGGCGCGGACTGCGCGGATGCAATCGACGAAGTGCTGCGCCCCGCCGTCACGCAAATCGTCCCGGTCCACGCTGGTGATGACCACGTACTTGAGTTTCAAGTCAGCGACCGTCTCGGCCAGATGATGCGGCTCATCGGCGTCAGGCGGCGCGGGTTTGCCATGCCCCACGTCGCAGAAAGGGCAGCGGCGCGTGCACAGATCGCCGAGGATCATGAAAGTCGCCGTGCCGTGGCTGAAACATTCCGGCAGATTCGGGCAGGCAGCCTCCTCGCACACGGTATGCAACCTCTGCGCACGGAGCAGGGCTTTCATCTTGACCACCTCGGGGCTTGGCGACTTCACCCGAATCCAAGGCGGCAGACGCAGGCGCTCCTGCGGAACGATCTTGATGGGGATACGCGCGGTTTTCGCCGCGCCTTTGTGCAGGATGGGGTCGGCCATGGCGGCTCCTAGGATTGCCCTGGTATTTTAATCCTCTTTGCAGCGACGCTCACCGCGCTAACATGAGGGTTATGAAAATGCCACCGCTTGCAACCCTGCTCCTCTTCCTCGTCGCCGCACCCGCCGTTGCGGGCACGCTCAAGAACACCAACGCCAACGGGCTTTCGAACTGGCAATCGCAGCACAGCCCCTTCAGCCTGCAGTTGTTGCAGCTCATGCCGGACAACGTCCGCGCAGTCTATGACAACAAGGGTTTCCCCCCCCCTTTGGTGGCGGAAATGGCGAGCTACTGCGTGTTCGGCACAGTGGCGCGCAACCTCTCGGATGCGCCCCTGAGCTATAACGTGGCCGACTGGCGCGCAGTCACAGCCGACGGCGTGCGCCACCATCTGCGCACGAAAACCCAGTGGCTGCAGATATGGCGGCGCTACGGCGTGGATTTCGGCTGGTCCATCCTGCCTGCGGCGCAAACCTTCGAACCGGGTGACTGGGGGCAAGGCTTCACCACAGTGAAGCTGCCGCGCGATACCCGTTTTGATCTGGATTATTCCTGGAGACAAAATGGCAAGACTTTTCATGCTGTCCTCAAAGGGGTGCAGTGCGCGCCCGCACACCTCCCCGCCAAGCCCGGCCAGCCCTGAACGGCGCCAGGCGCTGGCGACACTGGGCGGGCTCGCGCTGGGCCTGCTGACCGCAGGAGCGGCACGCGCCAACCTTCCGGAACCGCCCCTCACCCATGTGCTGGCTGCCGTCAATCCACGCCGGGCGGCGCCCGATTTCACCCTCCCGGACCTGGACGGCAAGCCGCACAAGCTGTCCGATTACCGGGGCAAGGTGGTGCTGGTGAATTTCTGGGCTTCCTGGTGCCCACCCTGCCGCCACGAAATGCCCTCCATGGAACGGCTTTACCTGAAGTTGAAAGGCAAGCCTTTCCAGGTTCTCGCCTGCGACCAGCAGGAGGACTTCGACACGGTTTTCGCCTTCACCGGGCAGCTCGACCCGTCCCCCACATTCCCGCTGCTGCTCGACCGCAAGAGCGCGGTCGCGCAATCCTTCGGCGTGCCCGGCCTGCCCACCAGCTTCCTGATCGACAAAAAAGGCCGCATCGCCTACCGGGCGGTGGGGGGACGTGATTTCGATCACCCCGACGTCATCGCCCTGGTGGAAAAACTCGTGGCGGCTTAAGCATCCCCGACCGCTTCTCCCGCGCGCCGGCGTCTGATGTATATTGGAATCGTTCGCCGTGGTGATGGATTGCGCACATGGGACGTCTGACCGAACTCCTGGAAGTCGCTCAAGAGCGTGGGCAAAGTGCCAACGTCCCCTACCGTGGGTTGATTTACCCTCTGGAAGCTGCGGAAATGCTCACCCTCGCACCCGGTGCGCGGCTGGTGGACGTGCGCTCGCGTGCCGAGCTAGAACTGGTCGGCAGCATTCCCGGCGCACTGCACGTGGAATGGCAAAGCTACCCGGGCTGGACAGCCAACCCTTTTTTTCTCGTCCAGTTGGGGCAACAATTGGACCGCGAAGCTTTGTTGCTCTTCCTCTGCCGCAGCGGACACCGTTCCCACCATGCCGCTGCCGCTGCGCAGCAAAACGGCTTCCTCCAGTGCTTCAACATCCTCGAAGGCTTTGAGGGCGATATCGACCGAGCCAGCGGCCGACGCACCCTGGGAAGCTGGAAAAGCGCCGGCCTGCCTTGGCGGCAAGGCTGAGGCAGGCATTCATTCCCGGGCTCCCTTTCATCGATTGTCAGGCGCAATCAAGCTGCAGTAGTACGCCATGCCGAATTCCGCGCACGCTCCACTTGGCAGCGTCGGCTTTCCCCTCCCCTGAATGCCCCCCCCTAGCACCAACCCTCAAGATACGACACCATCTCTCCCGCTATGCCCCAATGCTGGCGGCGCTTGCTTTGTCCCTCCTGCTGCACCTGGTGCTGCTGGAACCGCGCTGGATGTTGGCGCCCAGCCCGCCGACCGAAGCCCCTGTTCTGCAGGCCCGCCTCGAAAGATTGCAACCCGTCCTGCCCTCGCCTTTGCCAAGTCCGCGCCCGCAAACCGCAAAGAGACGCAACCTGCCGCCGGCCCACGGGACGAAGCCGCCCCTTCGGATGCACGCCCGCGCACCGCAAACTGCGCCGCAGGCACCCCAGGCAGCCGTGCCGAGCGATGGCGATCATGGCGCACCCGAGCAAGGCAGCGCGCCTTCCGGCGCAAATTCGGCAGATACCGCGCCACCGGCGCCCAGTCAGCTGAACCGGGTGCCGGCGCGCCTGCAGATCACATATCGCATCCGCTACGGCCCCGCACGCGGGCGGCAGGTTCTGGAATGGGCGGTCGACGGAGAGCATTACACCCTGTCGACCGTGATCCGCGCCACCGGTCTGCTGGGTTTGTTTTACCGGGGCAGCATAGTGCAGATCAGCCGCGGCCGCATTGGGCCCCATGGCCTCACTCCCGAAGAGTTCTGGGATGAACGCGGCGAATATTTCGCGCAGGCCCGCTTTGATTACGCAGCCCACGAAGTGATGCTGCAATCGAGTCGCGGCGTGCGCCGCTATCCAATTTCAGGGGAGATCCAGGACGTGCTGAGTCTGCTACTGCAGATCGCCCTCACCGCGCCGCCGCCGCCAAGCGCGCAGGTCGAATTATTCAACAGCAAAAAGGTGCGCCACTACCTCATCCGCACCTTGGGAGAAGAGGCCCTGGACACTCCGCTCGGCCGCATCGATACCTTGCATCTCGCCAAGGTGAACGACAAATCAGGCGAAGAAACCTTCGACATCTGGCTGGCGCCGGCCTACCACTACCTGCCGGTGAAAATCGTACGCGGCGACCCCGAGGGTCTGGACGTCTCCTTGCTGGCAGAAAAAATTTCCGCCGCCGCAGCACCGGCCGCGAGCATCCAGCAACCCGGCGCGGAAAATCCCCAGCCTGTCAGGCCAGCAGCTTCTGTAGTTCGCCCTTCTGATACAACTCGGTGAGGATGTCCGATCCGCCGACGAATTGGCCGTTGACATAGAGCTGCGGGATGGTCGGCCAGCTGGAAAATTCCTTGATGCCCTGGCGAATTTCCGGGTCGGCGAGCACGTTGACCGAAAAGAAATCTGTCACCCCGCACGCCCGCAGGATGTTGGCGGCGTTGGCGGAAAAGCCGCATTGCGGAAACTGCGGCGTGCCCTTCATGTAAAGCACCACCTTGTGCTGAGTCACCTGGTCGCGGATGGTGTCTTGAACGCTCATATCGGCTCCAAAAGATAGTTCGCTAGATGGTTGGCATTATAGCCACCTCGCCCTGCTCAAGCTTCGTTCTTGCGCCATGGGGCAATAACCCCTTTGTAGGCCAGGTGATAGGCCAACACACCCAGTGGCATGCGCAGCCAGTGCGCATGCGCGAAGGCGGCCCATTGAGCCAGGCCCTTGCCGGCGCGGGGAGATGCGGGCGGCCCCGGCGCGAACAGCCGGCGATGGATGGTAGCCATCATCATGCGCGCGGCTCCACTGGGGCCCATCGGGATCAGCTGCTCCATGACTTCCCGCGGGATGGGGGTGTCCAGCCAGCGCCGGCAACTGGTCAGGGCGTAGTAGAGCGGGCGACCCAGGGCCAGGGATTCAGACCGGCGGATCAACTGTAGCCAAAAGGCGGGCGAGGCAAACTCCCGCAGCAGGCTGTCCAGGTCCACCAAGTCACGCAGGGCATGCTCGAAGTCGCCGCTGAACAAGTGCGTGGCGCTGTGCAACACCATGTCGGCCGGGGCCAGGACGCGCAGATTTTCCCACCCCGGCACCGGCTGCGCCGCCTCCAGCAGGGGCTGCGCATCGAATTTGAGACGCGAGGTTTCCGGCAGGATGGCGTGGTGCACGTCCAGCACCGATTCCCGCAAGGCATGCTTCATGGGAGGCAACTCGTGCATCCAGCGGCGGTAATAGCGCTGGTCGTAGGCATTGTGATGGCTCATCATCCAGCCGTGCAGCATGAGGGCGTTCTCGGCATGGCCGAGCAATTCCTTGGGCAGCAGGATGTCCACGTCAGAAAAAAGGCGCCCGTAGCCGGCACGCAAATCCGCCAGCAGGTAGGCCGCGCCCTTGAGCAGGATGACAGGTACAGGCAGATCTGCCAGGGCCTGCAGGATGCATTTCACCTCCCAGCGCACGGACTGGGCCTGCTTGTCCGCCAGCACCTGGGCTGCCTGCAAGTGTGGCAGCACCGGCGCAGGCAGAATCTCGGTCACACTAGCGTGCCGCACCAGCCGGGCAAGGCGCGGCAGCAACAAGGTATTTCTTGCCTGGCGCAACAAACCATCCCATAGGGCCAAATCATAGGCTGCGCAACGCGCCGGCTCGCGCAGCACGGGGGTCAGCAAGTCCCGGCTCATGCTGCAAGATCCGCAAACGTGGCCACGGCATCATCCAAGTTGCCGTAGCTGAAGCGGTAGCACTCGCACGCATCCACCAGGCGCGCTAGGGCCTCAAATCCCGCTTGCCCCTGCAGGCTGTAATTGAAAGCGTTTTGCGCCAGTTCCATGAAGGCGCGGGCGCGCGGCAGTGACATCAGCTTCGCGGGTGCGCCGGCCTCGTAGCGCGGCAGCACGATCCACCGGGGCGTGGCCGGTTCCAGGGCCTGTAGCACGCTGTCCCGCGGCGGGCGCAGGTGGGCAACCGTGCCCTTGACGGTGTCTCTCACAACGTCGCTCAATACTGCACCAGCAACGAAGCGGCGTATCACTTCAATGGAGGCGTTCTTGAGGCTGACCGGGCGAGCCACGGCGGCCATATGTCCCGTGTCCCTATCCAACAACGTCAACTCGTCCGACAGCAGGCGCCAGCCGCGAAAAGACAACGCCGCCGCCAAGGTGCTTTTGCCTGAACCCGGCGGCGCCGGCATGATGAGCCCCAACCCGTCTCGGGCGAGGCTTGCCGCATGCAATATCAGATG
>JAJXXS010000004.1 GCA_021780975.1 Pseudomonadota bacterium | reverse complement strand
CGCCGCCTCCAGGCTTTGCCCGCGCGCCGATTCCCAGAGGAAAAAGCCTAGCGTGCCCAGGCCCAGCAGCAGCGACATGTAGAGCACGCGCCAGAACAGGTAGGCGTCCATGAGCGGCGCGGTGGGCGCTCGCGGCGGGCGCCGCATGACATGACCCTCGGCGGGTTCGAAGGCGAGGGAAAGCGACAGCGTCACGGCGGTCACCATGTTGACCCAGAGGATCTGCAGCGGCGTGATGGGCAGGGTGATGCCCAGCAGCAGCGCAACCAGCAGGCTGGCGGCCTCGCCGCCGTTGGTGGGCAGCACGTAGACCAGTGCCTTGCGCAGATTGTCGTCGACCGTGCGGCCTTCCTCCACGGCGGCGGCGATGGAAGCGAAGTTGTCGTCGGTGAGCACCACCTCGGCTGCTTCGCGCGCGGCGTCGGTGCCCTTGCCGCCCATGGCCACGCCGACATCGGCCTGCTTCAGCGCGGGTGCGTCGTTGACGCCGTCGCCGGTCATGGCGACGATCTCGCCCGCGGTTTGCAGGGCCTGCACCAGGCGCAGCTTCTGATCGGCACTGACGCGCGCGAAGATGTCAGTCGCTTGCGCGGCCTGACGCAGGCCGGCGGCATCGAGGCTGGCCAGCTGTACGCCTGTCATCGGCGTGCCGGCAAGGCGGAAGCGCTGGCCGATGGCCGCTGCGGTGACGGCGTGGTCGCCGGTGATCATCTTCACGGCGATGCCAGCCTCGCGGCAGCGCGCCATGGCGGCGATGGCATCCTCGCGTGGGGGGTCCATCATGCCCACCAGACCGAGCAGTTCGAAGCCGCTGTCGACATCGCTGAAGTCGAGTTCGGGCTGGGCGTGCGCGGCACGTTTCTGTGCCAGCGCCAGCACGCGCAGGCCGCCGCGCGCCAGCGCCTCGCCGCGCGCGTGCCAGGCCGGCAGGGCATCGCCCGCGAGGCACTTGGGCAGCACGGCTTCGGGCGCGCCCTTGAGCAGGATCCAGGCGTCGCCTTCGTGGCTGTGATGCAGGGTGGCCATGAAGCGGTGGGTGGAATCGAAAGGGATCACGTCGACGCGCGGGTAGCGCAAGGCGAGTTCCTGTGCGCTGAGACCCAGCTTGAGGCCCAGCGAGAGCAGGGCGCCCTCGGTGGGGTCGCCGCTCAGGGTCCAGCCTGTCGTGGTTTCGGCGAGCGCGGCATCGTTGCAGAGCAGGCACAGGCGGCCGATGGGGAGCAGGCTATCAAGGCCGCTGTTGTCCACCGGCCTGCCTCCCGCCAGGATCGCGCCCATGGGCGCGTAGCCCTCACCCTCGATGACGTAATCCCCGCCCGGCACGAGCAGGCGCTGCACCATCATCTCGTTGCGCGTGAGGGTGCCGGTCTTGTCGGTGCAGATCACCGTCACCGCACCCAGGGTTTCCACCGCCGGCAAACGGCGGATGATGGCGCGGCGTCTGGCCATGCGCCGTACGCCGATGGCGAGGATGATGGTGAGGATGGCCGGCAGGCCTTCGGGGATGGCGGCGACCGCCAGCCCCACCGCGGCCATGAACATATCGGACGCCGCATAGCCGCGCACATAGTGGCCAAAGACGAAGGCCAGCGCCGTGATGGCGAGGATGGCCACGGAAAGCCTCTGCCCGAAGCGCGCCATCTTGCGCAGCATGGGCGTCTGCAGCGACGTGACGCCGGTGAGCAGCTCGCTGATGCGGCCGATTTCGGTGCCGAGGCCGGTCGCCACCACCACGCCGGTGCCCTGGCCGGCCGTCACCAGCGTTCCCGAATAGGCCATGTCGGTGCGGTCGGCCAGGGGCGCGGCGATATCCACGGGAGCGATGGATTTCTCCTCTGGCAGCGATTCGCCGGTGAGCGCGGACTCGTCCAGGTTGAGATTATGGGCTGCCAGCAGACGCACATCGGCGCTCACGCGATCGCCGGCGTACAGCACCAGGACGTCGCCGGCAACCAGTTCCCGGGCTGGGATCTCCAGGCGGCGGCCGGCGCGGATCACGGTCGCCTGATGGGCCACCAGGCTGCGCAGGGCGGCCAGCGCCTCTTCGGCCTTGCCTTCCTGCACATAGCCGATGACGGCGTTGATGAGCACCACGCCAATGATGACTGCGCTGTCCAGCACGTGCCCCAGCAGCAGCGTGATCAGGGCCGAGGCCAGGAGCAGATAGATCAGCAGATTGTCGAACTGGCGCGCGAAGCGTTTCAGCGCCGAGGGCGCGCGCGCTTCCGGCAGCACGTTGGGCCCCTGCGCCTGCAGGCGGCGCAAGGCCTCTTCCGGGGCCAGGCCGTGGGGTGAGGACTGGAGCCGGCTGCAGGCTGCGGCTGCGTCGAGGCTGTGCCACGGCACGGTGTCAGTGGATGCGGGGGGGTCAGCTTGCGCCATAATGAGGCTTGTCCAAGTCGCGCGCTCTTTTCTTGACTTTAGCAGACACCTCCGCACAGGCCATGAATGCCCTGCTGCAGGAAATCCGCTCCTGCAGCCTTTGTGCCAGCCATCTGCCGCATGCGCCGCGCCCGGTGCTGCGTGCATCCTCCTCGGCGCGGCTGCTCATCGTCGGCCAGGCGCCCGGGCGGCGCGTGCATGAGACCGGCATCCCCTGGAATGATCCCTCGGGCGACTTGCTGCGCCAGTGGCTGCAGCTCGGGCGCGAGCAGTTCTACGACGTCTCGCGCATCGCCATCGCCCCTGCAGGGTTTTGCTATCCGGGCACGGTGCGTGGCGGCGATTTGCCGCCGCGCCGGGAATGCGCGCCCCTGTGGCATCCGCGTTTAAAACCCCTGATGCCGCAGCTCCGCCTGGTGCTGCTGGTGGGGCGCTATGCCCAGGCGCATTACCTGGGAACGGGCAAGGAGCGGGTGGCGGACACGGTGCAGGCCTACGCGGACCATTTGCAGCAAGGCTACTTTCCCTTGCCGCACCCCAGCCCGCGCAACCGCCTGTGGCTCAAGCGCAATGCCTGGTTCGAGCTGGAGGTGCTGCCCGCGCTGCGGGCCAGGGTGGGCGCTCTTCTGGCGGATGTTCAGGCGGCGCCGATGCAGGCGAGATAGGCCTCATCCAGGCTGCCGCGCTGCGTTTGCGCAAGCAATTCCTCTGCGTGACCAAGAAAACGCTGCTTTCCTTCGTGCAGCAGGAGGATGCGGTCGGCAACGCTTTCCAGCCCTTCGAATTGGTGCGTGCTGAAAAGCACGCTGCGGTCGCCCTGGCAATAACGCGCGAGTAGTGCACGCACCCGTGCGCGCGCCAGCGGGTCGAGGCCACTCAAGGGCTCGTCGAGCAGCAGCAAGGGCTTCCCCATCAGCAGCACGGCAACGAGACCGAGCTTCTGTCCCATGCCCTTGGACAGGCTGCCTACGGGCCGCCGCAGCGCCTCGGTGGTGAGTTCCAGGTCGCGCAGCAATTCGTCCGCGGCTTGTTGCCGCCACGGCAGCCCTTGCAGTTCCTGCATGAAACGGAGAAATTCCCAACCGGTCAGGTGTGGCGGTGGAAGAAATCGCTCGGGCAAGTAGCCCAGCCAGCGGCGTGCCTGGGCATACGGCAGGCCGAAGATGCGCACCGTTCCGCTGGCCGGCTGGATGAGGTCGCACAGGCACTTCAGCAGGGTGGATTTGCCGGCGCCATTGCCACCCACCAGGGCGAGGCAGTCACCGCGTCCGATCTCGAGATCGAGAGGGTGCAAAGCCGTGTGGGCGCCGTAACGTTTGGCGAGTGCGGCGATTTGCAGAGGGGGGGCTGCGGGTGGCTGGGGCATAGCGGCGTGCGGTAGGATAGCAAGAATTTTTCCTGCAGGTACGTAAGTGAACGATTTTGTCACCCTGCTGGTCGAGTGCGGCCGCGCGGCACAACCGACGGTGGATGAGAAGCTCGACGATGCGCTGACGCGTCTCGACCATTTGCTGGCAGGAGTGAGCGCCGATCTGGGGGTGGAGTACTACGGTCCTTGCGTGGGCGTGGAGGCTGTCGACGCGCACAGGCTGGTGGTGCGTGCCCATGCCTGGGACATGGGCCGGGCGGAGTGGGGGGTCAGGGTCTGCAGCGCAGCGCCGCAGGCGCATTGGCGCGCGGAATGGACTCTCCGGGGGGCCGGGCGGCTGCGCAAGGCGCTGATAGTGCGCGCCTTGCCCGAATTCTTTGCCGGCTATGCCCAAGCCGTCGCAGCGGCCGGGCGGGGACAGAGCGCCAGCGGGCGGCGCGTGGCTGAACTGGCGCGGCGTTTTTCTGCCGCTACCTGACCTCTTCCAGACAGAGCCGCAGCCAGCTTTCACCGCGTTCCAGCGGGTTGCCGAAGCGCACCCGCTGCAGCTGGCTCAGGCCGCGGATTTCGACGATGCGCTGCGGCTGGTACTGACCCGGATCGACCAGGAGGCAGACTTTGCCGGTTGCGGCGTCGGTCAGGCGTATGGCCATCGACGGCAGCAGGTTGGTGGTGGCATCGATGCCATCCACATAATAGCCGCCTTTGCTGGGGGTGTAGAGGCTCAGGGCGTCGGGCGTTTCGGGCAGCGTCTCGATGCCTATGGAACAGCTGTCCGCATCGCCGACTTCGCGCGACAGGCGGCGCACGATACCGAGTTTCCACTCCTCGCTGCGTGGGGCGCGCAATGCCACCAGGACGCCCACACGCAGCCAGTCGTGACTGTGCAGGGAAATGCTGGCGCCATAACCGCATTCGCTTTCATCCTCCATGACCCAGCTTTCCATCGGGTAGCTGGGGGGCGTGGCGGCAAGGGTGGGCATCTGCGTGCGGCGTTCGCGCGTGCGGCTGGTGACGAAGCCGTAGACGTGCATGTCCACTGATTCGTCGTAGGCGTAATGGTCGCCGTACAGGGGGGCATCGTCCGTCTCGGCGGGCTTGTCCTTGAGCGCGGCGATGATGTTGTCCAGCCCGTACACGACCTCCATGGATTTCTTGACCGCCTGGCGATTCTTGCGGCGCTGGTCACGGGTCGCCAGGGGTGACCATTGGCGTTCCAGGTGTTCCAGGATTTCGCAGGTCTCCGGCATGCGTGCGTCCGCACCCAGGCCGAGGCGGCTGGGCGGAACACCTTCCTGCAGTTCTGTGCGTATCCTGACCAGCTGCTCAACGAGGGGCTTCGAATTCCAGAAACGATTGGCGGAGTCCTCGTTCACGCGCCTGATGCGGCGCGCACCACGGTCCTCGGCCAGATTGACGTTGAAGGTGTGCTGGGTGCTGTCGAGACGCTCGTCCAGATGCAGGTTTTTCACCCAGGCATCGAGCCATTGATCGACCAGGTCGATCTGGCGCGGATAGAGCGTGCCGGCGTTGGCCTGGTTCAGCATGAGGCACTGCAGGTATTCTGACTCGCAGGTATTGGCGCTGGCCTCCTGCGGGTAGGTTTTCTGCGGCTGACGCTGGATGCCGCTGGCTTCGGCCAGCTTATAGAGGTTGTGCAGGCGCTGCCAGGTCTTGGTTTCCAGGTGCATGTAGCGTATGAAGCGCCATTTCATGAAATGGCGGAAATTGCGCAGCGTGCGCTGGATGAGAAGTGCCTGCAAGTCGGGCGTGAGGGCTTCCTTCTTCCCCAGTTCGACGAGGTAGGAGTGGTAGAGGCGGGCGGTTTCGCGGTAGTAGTTGTAGACGCTGTGCCAGAGCTGGCTTTCGACGGCGCGCGACATGCGCGGGTTGCGCAGGTACTGATGCACGAGAGTGTCCTGCAGGTCGCGCGTCCGGGCATCCACGAAAAGGATGGCTTCCAGTCGAGATTTCGTGCATTCCGTCAGATTTTCCAGTAGGCGCTTGAACTCTTCGTAGACCGCTTGCTGGGCGCGCATGGCATCACCGGTGGGCAACTGGTCGACCCATTGCGTGGCGCTCTTGACACTGGCAAGCGGCGAATCATCGCGGTTGCCCAGGGGCAGCAGGCGTCCGAGGCGCTCGGTGAGATTGAAAGACAGCGTTTTTGCGATCATGGTTGGGCGCGATCTCCCTCTATGGGCAAGCATTTCGTCCGTGGTGCGCGGCTACCTCGACCTTCGGCAAGGAGAACTCGCAAACCCGCTAATTAGAAAGCACAACCCCAGCCCTGATCAATTACCGGGGTTTAAGTTTTCCATCTGGCTGGCGTGGTCCAGCCTTTCGCCGACCGATTGAGGCGCGGGGTTACCGCGACTTCCGCCTGTTAACCACTTGTTAAGCATAACTCGTGCCGACGGCAGATGTCACAAGCGTTCCCTTACCCAGGCGTCGACCGATTCCAGTGCGCCGGAAAGCTGCGCTGGCCGGGTGCCGCCGGCCTGGGCCATGTCGGCGCGGCCTCCTCCCTTGCCGCCTACCTGGGAGGCGACAAAATTGACCAACTCGCCCGCTTTGACCCGGCTGGCGACGTCCGCGCTCACGGCGGCGATGAGATTTACCTTTTCGCCCTGCACGCTGGCGAGCACGAGTACGCAGGACTTCAGCTTGTCGCGCAGTTTGTCGGCCGCCTCGCGCAATGCCTTGGGGTCGCCCTCCGGCAGGGCCGCGGCGAGAACCCGCACGCCGGCGATTTCGCGTGCCTGGTTTGCCAGATCATCGCCCAGGCTCTTCGCCAGGCGCGACTTGATCTGCTCCAGTTCCTTTTCCAGGGCCCTGACGTGTTCCACGATCTGGGCGAGCTTGGGACCGAGTTCCTGGGGTTGCGCCTTGAGGCTCAGGGCGGCTGCCTGCAGGGTGCGCTCCTGCGTCTGGATGCGGGCGAGCGCTCCCGGTCCGGTGACGGCCTCAAGGCGGCGTATGCCTGAAGCGACGCCGGATTCGCCAACGATTTTGAACATGCCGATGTCGCCGGTACGGCTTACATGGGTTCCGCCGCAGAGTTCAGTGGAAAAATCACCCATGTTCACCACCCGCACCTCGTCGCCATATTTCTCGCCGAATAGGGCCATGGCACCGGCCGCGATGGCTTCCTTGTAGGGCAGCTGGCGTACGCCCACTGGGTCGTTGCGGCGTATTTCCTCGTTGACCAGTTCCTCGATGCGCGCTAGCTCTTCCGCACTCAGGGGCTTGGGATGGGAAAAGTCGAACCGGGTATGTTCCGCATCCACGAGGGAGCCCTTCTGCGTGACGTGCGGCCCCAGCACCTGGCGCAGGGCGGCGTGCATCAGGTGGGTGGCGGAGTGGTTGTAGGCGGCCCGCCGGCGCGCCTGCTGATCCACCTGGGCAGA
>JAJXXS010000148.1 GCA_021780975.1 Pseudomonadota bacterium | reverse complement strand
GCCCACGTACGGCGCCAACCAGCGGCGTATCTCATACCGCAGCCGCAATGCCACGGTCGCGTCCGACAGCCCTGAGCCAAGATTTCTCACCGAATCACTCCTGCCATACAGGTTGGCCTCCACTTCCGGCGTCAGGATGAGGCGCTGGGTAAGAAGCAGGTCGTAGTCCGACTTGATACGCGCGGCAGTGCGGCCAGAGGGCCCAATGTACGCCGTCGCCTCCACATCGAAGAGGTAAGGTGCCAAGCCCTGGATGCCGAAGGCCGCCCAGTTCCGGGACGGTCCCCCGCCGAAATCGTGCCGCACGCCGGCCATCGTGTCCCAATAGGGCGCGATGGCATGCCCCCACAGCAACTCCGCGTCGGCGTCCTGGGTTTTGCCGTGGGCGTGCTGTCCCTCGGAGCGTACCCACAACTGGTTCAGGTTGTAACCGATGCGTGCACGCCCATCCCAGGCTGTGCTCCAACCGTTCTGGCCGTGCATGTATTCGAGTTGATCCAGTATGACTTTGCTGATCTGGGGATCGTCGTTCATGTCCTCCATGACCATCATGCCGTAGTGCGCGTACGAATAAGGCGTTGAACCGTCGCTGCGTGGCAGGCTACCGACCGGAGGCGCCGAGCGGGCATCAGTCGCCCCGTTTGCTTGCATGCCTGGCATGTCTTCCATATTCATGTCTGCTTTCGGATTGGCCAATGGGTTACCTTGCGGCTTGCTGTTAGGCTGATGTATCTGGTGATCTTGGGGCATGTCCATGTTCATGCCCTTCATGCCGGACATGTCCATGCCCGGCATGGCGTCCATGGCGCCGTCAGCCTGGTGGGGCGGGTGTGTGCCTGAAGTCTCTGGAACAGTAGGCTGGGCATGGCCTGCCATCGGGAACAGGCAGAGGCTGGCCAGCAACCCGCGCATGATGTTGTGCAGCGAAGATTTCATGTTCTATTTCCTTGCTCAGGACACGACGACGACACGGAACATTCCGGCCTGCATGTGATAGAGCAGATGACAGTGATAGGCCCATTTTCCAAGCGCATCGGCGCTGACCCGGTAGGTGATTCGATGGGCCGGCTGCACCGTGATCGTGTGCTTGCGCACCTGGAATCTGGCGTCCGGGGATTCCATCTCGCTCCACATGCCGTGGAGGTGGATGGGGTGGTTCATCATGGTCTCGTTGACCAGAACCACGCGCAGGCGCTCACCATAGTTGAACTTGAGCGGTTTCGAGTCGGAGAACGGCACGCCGTTGAACGACCAGATGTAACGGTCCATGTTGCCCGTCAGGTGCAACAGGATTTCCCGCGTTGGTTCCCGCTCATCCAGGGGGCCGCCCAGGGTGTGCAAATCCGCATACGTCAACACCCGGCGACCATTGTTGCGCAGGCCGACACCTGGATCATCCAGACGGGTCGAGACGCTGGAAAGCCGCGTCGTATTACCGGGCCCGTATTCTGTCTGGTAGTGATAGCGCACCGGCACCTCACCGCCCTCTGGCGAGGACCCAGACGAGGCCTGGTGTCCCATGTCCATGCCCGCCATGTTCCCCATGCCGTCCGCCGCTGTCATGCCGTCGATGCCGGTCATGTTCATTCCGCCCATGGACATGCCTTTCATGTCTGACATGTCCATGCCCATGTCTGCCATGGTCAGTTCCGGAACAGGGTCCATCGGAGGAATCGATGCCTGCATGCCCGCGCGGGGAGCCAACGTCCCGCGTGCGTAGCCTGATCGGTCGAACGCTTGGGCAAATATCGTGTAGGCCTGATCGTCCGTCGGCTGCACGATGACGTCATAGGTCTCGGCCACTCCGACGCGAAATTCGTCGACGGTGACTGGATGCACATTCTGGCCGTCCGCGGCCACGACAGTCATTTTGAGGCCGGGAATGCGCACGTCGAAATAGGTCATCGACGAACCGTTGATGAACCGCAGGCGCACCTTCTCCTTGGGCTTGAACAATCCCGTCCAGTTGGCGGCCGGAGTGGTGCCGTTGGTCAGGAAGGTGTAGGTGGCACCGCTGACGTCGGACAGATCTCGTGGCGTCATGCGCATCTGGTTCCAGAGCATGCGGTGATGCCAGGCTTGCGCAAGGCCCTCTCGCTTGGCGCGTTCGACGAAACTGCCAACGGTGGGCTGGACATAGTTATAGTAGTCGCTCATCTGCTTGAGATGGGCGAAGACCTCTTCGGGATTCTCGTCGGTCCAGTCGGACAGCATGACCACATAGTCGCGGTCGTAGCTGAAGGGATCGGGCGTGCGCGGCTCAATCACAATAGGCCCGTAAATCCCGGTCTGCTCCTGGAAACGGGTGTGGCTGTGGTACCAGAAGGTCCCGGATTGCTTCACCTCAAACTGGTAGACAAACGTCTCCCCTGGAGCAATACCGGGGTAGGTCACCCCTGGAACGCCGTCCATGGCATCGGGCAACAGGATGCCGTGCCAGTGGATTGAAGTGGATACCGGCATGCGGTTGGTGACGTGCAGCGTCACCCAGTCGCCCTCCCGCCAGCGCAGGACAGGTGCAGGGATCTGCCCGTTGACGGCGGTTGCCACACGCGGGCGGCCGGTGAAGTTGAGGGGGATTTCCGAGATTTCCAGGTGGAACTCGGTGCCGCTCAGGACACCGGACTGCGTGCCCAGCCCAGAAGCCCGGGCCGGGGTGCGCAACAGGCCAGCGCCGGCAAGGATGCCGCCGCCCACCATGCCCTGGACAAAACGACGTCGCGCCGGACGCATCGCCTGGAAAGGCGAAAGTGGGTTCTTCATGTTTGTTGCTCCATAAAGCACTTCCTACCTGCAGCTTGCACCGCCGCAGGTGCGGATTAAACAGAAGCTCACCCCCAATGGGGTAAGCAAATGGGAGGGTTGGAGAGGGAGACTCCGCTGAGTCCATCCCCCCTGGCGGCGGCTGCCGTCCAGAGGGTCAAATCAAGAGGCGGAGATTGGGTGGAACGGGCTTGGCGGGCAATGGCGAGGCCAGCTTCCGGCCAGCCACCGGATTACGGACAACACGAGGCCATAGGCCCAATATCGCGGTTGAAACGGCCAGGACAAATGCCAGGGAACGAGCGTGAAAACCTTGCTGGGACAATTGTGGCGTTCCACCGTGCGCCGTGATGGCATGTTGGCAACATGCATCGTTGTGCAAACCCCCGCCCTGCCCTTGACCACAGGTATCGTCGCCATGGGGCGATGACATGCCGTCGACCACGGCAGCGGAAGGCATGGCAGGCATTAAAAGGTCGCCAGCCAACACCGGACAGGGAAACAAATAGACGGCCAGCATGAACGCGGCCCATACTCTCAGCAAGGGAGTCACGACACGGCGGAAAGCGATCTTGGTTTGTCGCATGGCTCTTTTTTATAATTTGCGGAAATTGATGTCAACACTGCCGGTTGGCTTTGTTTTGCGCCGCGGAAGGCGGTATTGCTTCTTCCAAGATATGACGATTGCCAAGACCATGGCCCCCGCAGCTATCCGTGAGAAACTTGGCATGTATGAACGGCGGCACCACTCCGTTACCTGCTATTGAACCGTGAAGAGGCGACTAGCGGCAAAGGGTCGACACCTGCCGAATTGGCCGCACTGGTTGAATGGCCGGTATGAGGCGATAGTCCTCGTCCCGCAGAGGTAGAGCTGCCGTTCGACACCTATTGCGTCCCGACGGGCAGGTGTCCGGCGCATTGCTGACCGCGACGGTCGGGCTCTCGGATGGCCGGAATGGCCGAGGACTGCGCGTCGGCCCCAACGGCCATAGGGGTGTATCGTCACCAATGGTCGCAATGTGTAGGTTAGCCGGCCAGGTAAACAGGCGACGGGAGGGGCTTAGGATGCATGGTGTGACTATTCGCTCAGCGTTCGTCGCCCTGCCTTGAGGGCCGAGTGCCGCCCCTTGCTCTCCAACCGTCTTTTGATCGAACTCCGGGTCGGCTTGGTTGGCCGACGGACCTCCTGCTCAGCAGCCACGCTGGCCACAAGCAACTCCAGTCGGCGCAGTGCCTCGGCACGGTTCTTCTCCAGACTGCGGAACCCCTGTGCCTTGATGATCAGCACTCCATCTTTGCTGATGCGATGATCGCTCAGTTTCAGGAGTCTCTCCCGTATAGTCTCTGGCAGGGACGGGGCCGCGATGTCGAAGCGCAGGTGTGCCGCAGTCGAGACCTTGTTGATGTTCTGGCCACCCGCCCCCTGGGCGCGGATCGCGGTGATTTGGACCTCGTCGGGCGGGATGGTGAAGTGGGGACGCATACCGGCCGGCAGAAAAACTAGGCGGCCCGCTTCTGCTTGGAAGCGGATTCCTCTCGGGCGCGCTTGGCTTCGTCGAGCAGGTAGACCTGATAGTCGTCCAGATCACCCACAAACGGCTCGATGCCGCCTTTGGAAACCAGCCAGAAATCGTCGCACACCGCGCGCAACAAGGCGCGATCGTGGCTGACCAGCATGACCGTGCCTTCGAACTCGTTGAGTGCCACGCCGAGGGCCTCGCGGGTGGAGAGATCGAGGTGGTTGGTCGGCTCGTCGAGCAGCAGCAGGTTGGGGCGCTGCCAGACCAGCATGCACAGCACCAGGCGCGCCTTCTCGCCACCGCTCATGGTGCCGACCGGCTGTTTCACCATCTCGCCGCCGAAGTTGAAAGTGCCTAGAAAATTGCGTAAGTCCTGCTCGCGCCCTGCGACATGCCCGCTGCGGCCGGCGGCGATGGTCTCCTTGGCCAGGCGTAGCATGTGTTCGAGCGGGGTGTCCTGGGGCTGCAGGACGTCAAGTTCCTGCTGCGCGAAGTAGCCGATCTTCAGGCCATGGCCTTCGATCACCTCGCCGCTGATCGGCGCCAGGGCGCGGGCAATGGTCTTGACCAGGGTCGACTTGCCCTGGCCGTTGGCGCCGAGGATGCCGATGCGCTGGGCGGCATGCACGGAGCGGCTGATGTTGCGCACGATCACTGTCGGAGCGGTACCCGACGGGGCGTCTTCGGCTGGCGGGTAACCAATGACCGCGCCGTCCATCGTCAGCATGGGGTCAGGCAGATTGACAGGCTCTTGGAATTCGAAGGTAAATTCAGCATCGGCCAGGACCGGGGCAATCTTCTCCATCCGCTCCAGTGCCTTGACCCGGCTTTGCGCCTGCTTGGCCTTGCTGGCCTTGGCCTTGAAGCGGTTGATGAAGGATTGAAGGTGGGCAATCTTGTCGGCCTGCTTGGCCGTCGTTGCCTGTTGCAGTGCCATCTGCTCGGCACGCATGTCTTCAAAGGTGCTGTAGTTACCACCATAGCGCACCAGTTTGGCATTATCGATGTGCAAGGTAACCTGTGTGATGGCATCAAGGAATTCCCGGTCGTGGCTGATCATGATCAGGGTACCGGCGTAGCGCTTGAGCCAGGCCTCGAGCCAGACCATGGCGTCGAGGTCAAGGTGGTTGGTCGGTTCGTCGAGTAGGAGTAGTTCGGAGGGGCACATCAGCGCCCGGGCCAGTTGCAGGCGCATCCGCCAGCCACCGGAAAAGCTGTTCACCGGTTTGTTCAAATCCGATACCTTGAAACCCAGGCCTAAGATCAGGGACTGCGCCCGGGCCTCGGCGTCGTGGGCGCCGGCATCGTTGAGGGCCATGTAGGCGTGCGCCATGCGCATCCCGTCATCGCTGGCCTCCGCGGCATGCACCTCGTTGCGTGCTGCCACCAACGTCGTATCGCCGTCGATGACGAAGTCGGTTGCACCCTGATCGGTTTCCGGCATGTCCTGCGCAACCTGAGCCATCCGCCATTGGCTCGGGATGGAAAAATCGCCGCCATCTTCATGCAGCGTGCCATTGAGCAACCCGAACAGCGTCGATTTGCCGGCACCGTTGCGGCCGACAAGGCCCACCTTTTCGCCGGGATTAAGGGTGACGGAAGTCTTGTCCAGCAACACTTTCGCGCCACGGCGCAAGGTAACGTTCGAGAGGATGATCATGAGGAATACTTTCGAGAATGGCGTGGATGATAGCCATTGGGGCACGGCTCACCTACGAATGTTTGATTTTTCGTATTTCGGCGTATCGTGACCGCCGCGAAGCAATCTTAGCGAATTCAGCATTTGGCGAAGGGCAGCCATAGGTTCTGAATGACCTTAGGGTGAGACGCCCGAAGCGGACGTTGCTCCTCAAGACTGAAACTTGGCAACAGTATATTTACGATGGACAGGAAGTATTGCCCCCAGTCCCTGATCAAGGCATCGCCTTTCGGGAGTTTTTCTTTTTAGTGGTCGATGTGCAGCAGCGTTACCGTGAAATGCAGGGTGCTATTGGGCGGGATGACTCCTGGTATACCGTTGGCGCCATAGGCGGTTTCTGGCGGGCAGGTCAGCTGTTTAGTCTCGCCGACGGTCATGCTTTGCAAGCCTTGGGTCCAGCACGGGATGACCTGATTCAGGCGGAACGTGGCCGGGCCACCGTGCCGGGCGGACGAATCGAAAACCGTGCCGTCCGCAAGTTTGCCGACATAGTTCACTGTGACCGAATCCGTCGCTGAAGGATGGGGACCGGCAGCGAACGTGGACAGGGAAATCAAGGTAAGGCTGGCGGCGGCGAAAGTGCGCAAGATCATGGGGGACGTCCAAGAGGGCTTGAAAGCGGCTATTGTAATGTCAACTTGGTGCACGGCCGGTTGGGGATGAACTGCGCATCGAGGTCAATGACAAGCTGTAAATTTCTGGGAGATAGAAATCTAGCGTATCGCATGAGCGGCCTCACACAGTGGCTGCCTTGTGGCTGCTTAGGGGCGCGGGGGACAATGCGTACTTCGGCCGAGTTGCACCCGGAGTTCGTCCGGCAAGCTTCAAGGTGAAACCAAGCCTTTTGACTTGTGAGCACCCAGTTCAGAACACTGTGTATGGCCGCGTTACCAGAATTTTAGGGGCCTCGTATGACTTACAGCCCAAGAAAACGTCATATCTATTTGATCATAAAAGATTTGTTGGCCGATTTTGCCTATCCCTGCCCTTCTGTCCAGGGATAGCCGTAACCCATTGATTTCACTGGCGCAGCGTTACTAGGATTTTGTGGTTGCGACAGTTGTCGCTCCCACGAAATCTTGGTAACCCCCATTAGCGCGCGTTTTGCTGCCCGATCCGCACAGGAACGCTAGGCACTTCTTGGCGCAAACATGATGATTGCCATTCCGGCCAGGGCTACCGACGCACCAACAAGATCCCAAGCGGTGGGCCGTATGCCTTCGACGCCCCAAAGCCAAAGG
>JAJXXS010000163.1 GCA_021780975.1 Pseudomonadota bacterium | reverse complement strand
ACCGCAACCTCATGTGCCAGTTCCCCCACCAGGGCCAGATTGTGGGTGATGAAAAGATAGGCGAGTGCCGTCTCCTCCTGCAGCGTCTTGAGCAGATTGACGATCTGCGCCTGCACGGAGACGTCCAGGGCGCTGGTCGGCTCGTCGCAGATGAGTATGCGCGGTCTGACCGCCAACGCGCGGGCGATGGCGATGCGCTGACGCTGGCCGCCGGAAAATTCATGCGGGAAGCGCTCGCCGGCGTCAGCGGGCAGGCCCACTTCCGCCAGCAGACCCGCCACTGCAGCGGCCCGCCCGGCGCGCGGCACACGGCCCTGGGCCACCATCCCCTCCAGCAGGATGGCAGCGATGCGCATGCGCGGGTTGAGCGAAGCATAGGGATCCTGAAAAACCATCTGCATGCCGCCGCGCACCTCCACCGTTCCCGCCGTGGCAGGCGTGAGCCCCAGCAACGCGCGCGCCACGGTGGTCTTGCCGCAGCCTGATTCCCCCACCAAGGCGAGCGTGCGACCGGCGCTCAAATCCATGTCCACGCCATCGACGGCACGCAGCGGGCGGCGCCCGAATAATCCATGGCGGAGCAGAAATTGCACGCTGAGTCCGCGTGCGCGCAGGACCTTGGGTGCGTCGGCGACCTGCCGTCTTGCTGGCGGGGTGACAGGCGCACCCAGAACATACGCCGGGTCGCTTTGCGCCAGGTGACAGCGCACACGATGCCCCTCCTGCAGCACGTGCCATCGCGGCACCTCGCTGCGGCAACGCGCGAACGCTTGCGGACAGCGCGGCGCGAAACGGCAGCCGGGCAGATCTTCTTCCGGGCGCGGCAGCTGGCCGGCGATCACCATGAGCCTCTCCCGCCCCTGTCCGGGCAGCGCGAGGAAAAGCTGGCGGCTGTAGGGATGGAAAGGGGCGACGAAAAAATCCTCGCGCGTTGCCGTCTCCACCAGCTCGCCGGCATACATCACGCCCACCTGATCGGCATTCTCCGCCACGACCCCCAGGTCATGGGTGATGAGCAACACAGCCATGCCTCGTTCGCCCTGCAACTTGCGCAGCATACCGAGAACCTGTGCCTGCAGAGTGACATCGAGCGCCGTGGTTGGTTCGTCGGCAATGAGCAGGGCCGGCCCCCCGGCCAGCGCCATCGCGAGCAGGACGCGCTGACGCATGCCCCCGGACAGCTCGAAGGGATAGCTGGCAAGCCTGCGCCCGGCGTCCGCGATGCCGACCTGCGCGAGCAGGGCCGCTGCGGCATCGCGCGCCGCCGCCCCCGCCAGATCGCGATGCACCCGCAGGCTTTCCATGACCTGGCGACCCACGCTCAGCACCGGATTCATGGCCAGCATCGGTTCCTGGAATATCATCGCCATGCGGCCGCCGCGTACCCGGCGCATGGCTTGCTCGGTAAGCCCCAGCAGATCCGCGCCGGCCAGTTCCATGCGCCCGGCGCGCAGCTGCGCACCCGCTGGCAGCAGGCGCATGAGCGCGAGCGCGGTCATCGATTTTCCGCTGCCGGATTCCCCCACCAGAGCGTAGGTCTCGCCCGCCCCGATCTGCAGGTCGACGCCGGCGACCGGCCGCGCCAGACCGCCGGTGACGGGAATGTCGACGCACAGATTCTCCACGCGCAACAGGGTTTCCATCAGCCCCCTCCCCGACGCGGATCGAAAGCATCCCGCACCACGTCTGCCAGCAGGTTGGCGGCCAGCACCAGCGTGGACATGAACACGAAGGCGGCGGCGATCTGCCACCAGACCACGGGCTCGCGCGCAAGCTCCAGGCGCGCCGCATTGATCATGTTGCCCCAGCTGTAGGTCAATGGGTCCACGCCGACACCGACGTAGGACAGCACGGCTTCCGCCAGCACCAGGGTGGAGAAATCCATCACCGTGCTTATGAGCACGATATGGAAGACGTTGGGAAGGACATGGCGCAGCAAGATGCGCCCGTGGCCGACGCCGAATACGCGCGCGGCCTCGATATATTCGAGCGAGCGTATCTTGAGCGTCTCGCCGCGCAGCAGCCGCGCGAGGGATGTCCAGTTGGTCACGCCGAGGATCAGGCACAGGAACAGGAGGCGAAAATCCGCGCGCGCCGCATTGGTGTCGAACATCTGGCCATGGGTTTCGATATAGACCTGCGCCATGAGCACTGCAGCAGCGATGAGCAGCACCGCGGGAATGGAATTGAGCACGGTGTAGAGGTACTGTATGGCATCGTCCACCCAACCGCCGAAATAGCCCGCGGCGATGCCCAGGAAAATGGCGAGCGGCAGGGTGACGAGAGTCGTCAGGGTACCGATGAGGAGGCCCGTGCGTATGCTCTTCAGTGTCAGGTAGAGCACGTCCTGGCCGACCTTGTCGGTGCCCAGGACGTGATAGGCTGGCGCCAGTGCCGCGGTGACCGCGACCAGCACGAACACCACGGCCAGACTCCCCAGCAGGGTGCGCACCGGCCAGCCCGCCCGTCCGCGCGCGGCTGCGGCGAGCCACGCACGCGCCCCGGCGCGCCCGCAGCGCCATGCCAGCAACCACGCGCAAACGCCCACCATCGCCAGACCGGCGGCCACTCCCAGCAGGACGCGGCGGCCGATGTCACGCCAGCGTTGACCAGGAATGCGGCCTCCGGCAGCAATGCGCAGGCGCGGATAGACCCTCACCACCTGGCCATCGGGCAGCGTCTCCGGCTGCCTGACGAACAAGTGCGCAGCCAGCGGAGCGGAATAGGTTTCCTCCGGCTGGCGCCACAGATCCGGGGTCAGCGCGTCGAACACGCTGCGCACCGAATCCGAGTACTGCGCCGGCTGGCCAGCCCTGGTGTCAGGCAAGCGCGCCCGGTAATGCAGGGAGTCGAGCACGGCGACCAGGGCGTAGCAAGCCAGCACCACCAGGCAGGCGACTGCCACGGGACTCGCGCCCACGCGCGCCCAGGGTTTGCGCCACTGCGGGCTGCGCGCCATCCAGAAAGCCAACGCCGCAATCGTCGCGAGAAGGACGAAAAGCAGGCCGTCGGTCCACAGGATGACCGGCCGGAAAGGCAGGCTCATCCCAGCCTCACGCGCGGGTCTGCCAGCGCATACGAGACATCGGTCAGCATGAGGCCGACGATGTACAGCAGCGAGCCGAGGAATACCATGGCCCTGACGATGGCGAAATCCTGCGCCTGGATGGCATCGACGGTGTAGCTGCCCAGCCCTGGAATACCGAAGAATGACTCCGTCAGCAGACTACCGAGAAACAGCAGCGGCAGCACCGCAACGGCACCGGTGAGGATGGGAATGAGGCCGTTCCTGAGCACATGGCCGAAGAGCACGCGCACTTCGGAGAGGCCCTTGGCGCGCGCCGTGCGCACGTAATCCTTGCCGATTTCCTCCTGGAAAATGGTGCGGTACCAGCGCGCCCCGCTGCCGAGGCCGGCGACGATGCTGACCAGCACCGGCAGCAGGATGAAGCGCAGGGCGTGGATGCCTCCGCTGTAGCCGGAGATGGGCAGCAGATGCCAAAGCTTGGCGATGAAGAACTGCCCCGCGATGATGTAGAAGAGCCCCGAGATGGACATCAGCACGATGCACAGCGCGAGGCCCGCCCAGTCCAGGTAGGTGCCACGAAAAAAAATCATCAGCAGGGCGAAGCTGATGTTCGTCGCCAGGCCGATCGCGAACACCGGCACGGCGATGGCCAGGCTTGGCCACATGCGCGTGCGTATCTCCCGCCCGATGTCGCGCCCATCATCCGAGCGGCCGAAATCGAACATGAACATGGCTACGCTCTTGCGCGCGAACAGGGTGTCGACCACCTTGCCCAGCCCCGCCGCGCGCGCGTTGTAGAACAGAGGCTCGTCGTAGCCGTGCTCGGTCTTCCAGCGCGCGATGGCCTCGGGAGTGACGCGCTTGGCTCCGAGCTGCAGGCGCGCCATGTCGTCGGGCGTGTTGACGACGAAGAACAGCGCAAACGTCAGCAGGTTCACCCCCAGCAGGATGGGCACCGCATAAAGCAGGCGCTTGACGAGATAGCGCATCATCGTGCGGCCTGCCTTTCCTTCCGGCGCCAGGCCCGCCATGCCGGCAGCACGGCGAGCGCCAGTCCTGCCGCCAGGGCACCCAGCGGCCACAACACGGGGCGGTTCCAGGCGTCGCGCAGGCGCGCGCGCATGGCCGGATCGATGCGCCGGTATTTGAGGGTGTCGTTGGCCATGAAATTGGGCTTGATGTTGTAGACCCAGGGCTGGATCAGGGTAAATGCCTTCGGGTAATAGGCAAACACCCATGGAGCATCGCGCTGGACGATGGCATTCATGCGGTCGATCAAGGCAAGGCGCGCCACGCCATCGTCCATGTAGCGCATCTGCTCGAACAGGCGGTCGAACTCGGGATTGTCGTAGTTGGCGGCATTTTCGCCGCCATCCCTCACCTTGCCATTGGGGCCATAGAGCAGGAAGAAGAAATTCTCCGGATCGGGGTAATCGGCATTCCAACCCCACTCGAAAATCTGGTCATTGCCATGCCGCATCTTGTCCTGGAAGCGGTTGTAGTCGGTCGCCCGCACCACCAGCTGGATGCCGAGCTTGGCGAACTGCTTGCGATACCACTCCAGCCGCGCGCGCGCGTCGGGACCGCTGGCCATAGTGTCGAAATACAGCACCAGGGGCTGGCCGGTCGCCGCGTTGCGGCCGTCCGGATATCCGGCGCGCGCCAGCAGCTGGCGCGCGTAGGCCAGCGACCGACGCTCGATGCGACCGCTGCGGCGCTCGTACACCCATGGATCGTAGGCGCTCGGGTCGTAGCCGTAGATGCCGGGCGGCAGCGGCCCCTGGCCCGGAACGCCGCGGCCGTTGAGGAAGATGTCGATGAACTGCTCATCGTCGAGGGCGATGGAGATGGCCTGGCGCAGCGCGCGGTGCCGGGCACCCAGTCCGCCCACCACCGGATCGAGCATGTTGAAACCCAGGTACCAGATGCTGGGCGCCACCGCGGTCACCAGCTGCATGCCGCGCGCGCGCATGGCGGGGGCAAGCTCGGCCTGGCCGGCGGCGCCGAAGCGAATCGCCTGATCGAAGCTGTCCGAACTGAGGCCGGAGACATCGTAATAGCCCTGCAGAAATTTACTCCAATAGGGAATGCTCTCCTTTTCCAGGCTGTACACCGCGCCATCGAGCAAAGGCAGGCGCTTGCCGGCGTCCTGCAGCAGCCCCCGCGCGGCATCCCCTGGCATGCCGTGGCGCGGGTAAAACTCGGCGTGAAAGTTGGGGTTGCGCGCCAGCACCATGCGCCGGTTCGGATCGTTCTCGGTGAGCATGAACGCGCCCGTGCCCACCGGTTGGGTATCGAGGCTGAGGTTGCGTGCCGCCATACCGGGCTGGTGATAGAACTCGTCGACCACGCGCGGCACCGGAGCAAAGAAAGGCATCGCCAGCCAGTACAGGAACTGCGGATATTTGCCCTTCAGGGTGATGCGGTAGGAATAGCGCCCCGTCACCTGCGCGCCGGGCAACGCGTACTGGCCGAGATCGATGTAGCCGTGCGGATTGTTCTTGCGCGCCTGCTCCAGGCGCGCCCCAAGGGTGCGCAGGCCCACGATGTAATGCGCCATGAGGCTGTAGATGGGAGAGGCGACGGCAGGATCGGCGAGGCGCTTCACCTCGTAAACATAGTCTGCCGCCGTCAGTTCGCGGCTGCCGCTATGGCGGAAATCGGCCAGGCTGCTGCGCCCGGCTAGAGCGGCGGCGTCCAGATGCAGATAGCGTGGATGGCCGCGCGCGTCGAGCGCAAAGGCGGGATGCGGCTGGTAATAGATGCCGCGCTTGAGAGTGATGTCGTAAACGCTCGTGGCGATTTGCGCCACCGGCGCGGCGGCGGGCAACTCGTGCCCTGCCTTGTCGTAATAACGCACCCTGGGCATCCCCTCCGCCGTGAGCGGCTCCAGGGCATAGGGGCGCTGGAGAAAGCGGTATTGCAGCGGGGGCTCGTAGATCTGGCCGATGATCTCGGCCTCGTTGCTGCTGTAGGCGCGCGCCGGGTCCAGATGCTTGGGGCGTTCGCTGAAGGCGCTGTAGAGCACATTGGCGCGCGCCTGCGCAGCGGGATAGGGATCGTTCCACACCTTGCCGCATGCACCCAGCGCCAGGAGGAGACAAGCGAGGGCGGAAGCGCGCAGCATCTGCATGGCGGCCAGTGTAGCGGCCGACCCCGCCCTTGTCAGCCGGTATAATGCGAGACTTCACATCATCGGGGAAGCGTCATGGGATTTCTTGCCGGCAAACGCCTGCTCATCACCGGCATCATCAGCAACCGTTCCATCGCCTATGCCGTCGCTGCGGCCTGCAAGCGCGAGGGCGCAGAACTCGCCTTCAGCTATCAAGGAGAAAGGGCGCGCGAGCGGGTGGAAGGCTTTGCCAAGGAGTTCGGTGCTGACCTCGTGTTTCCCTGCGACGTGTCGAGCGATGCGGAGATCGCCGCCCTTTTCGAAAGCCTCGGCCGCCATTGGGATGGCTTCGACGGTCTGCTGCACTCCATGGCCTTCGTACCCAAGGAGGCACTGTCGGGCGATTTCCTCGACAACCTCACGCGCGAGAATTTCCGCATCGCCCACGACATCAGCTCCTACAGCTTCGCCGCCCTGGCCAAGGCCGCACTGCCGCTCATGCAGGGCCGCCGCGCTTCCTTGCTGACGCTTTCCTATCTCGGGGCGGTGCGCTCCGTGCCCCATTACAACGTCATGGGCCTGGCCAAGGCCAGCCTCGAATCGAGTGTCTATTACCTGGCGCAAAACCTCGGGCCGCAGGGTATCCGCGTCAATGCCATTTCGGCCGGCCCGATCAAGACGCTCGCCGCCGGTGGCATCGGCGACTTCAACAAGATTCTCGCCCAGGTGGAAAAAAATGCCCCCCTGCGCCGCAATGTCACTGCCGAGGAGGTAGGCAACGCGGCAGCCTTTCTGTTCTCCGACCTGGCCAGCGGCATCACGGGCGAAATCACCTATGTAGACGGCGGCTTCAACAGCACCATGGGCGCGGATTTCTAGGCTCCGCCAACGCCATGCGCATCGGCCTGCCGAAGGAAACCAAGGACCACGAATATCGCGTGGCGCTTGCTCCAACGGGGGTCAGGGCGCTGGCCGATGCCGGCCATGAAATCCGTGTCGAAAGCGGCGCCGGCGCTGCGGTCGGCTTTCCCGATACCGCCTACGCGGCCTCCGGTGCCCGCATCGTCGACGCCGCGCAGGCCTGGGAGGCCGACCTGGTGGTCAAGGTCAAGGAGCCCCAGGCGGCGGAATACGCTCGCCTGCATGCCGGACAGATCCTGTTCTGCTATCTGCACCTCGCCGCGCTCCCCGACCTGAC
>JAJXXS010000269.1 GCA_021780975.1 Pseudomonadota bacterium | reverse complement strand
AGCAGGTGGAAATCGCCGCCAAATACCAGGGCTACATCGACCGTCAGAAGGACGAAGTGGCGCGCCTGGCTGAGCAGGAAAATCTTGCCCTGCCGGCGGACATCGACTACGGGCGCATCGCCGGCCTATCCATCGAAATCCGCCAGAAGCTGGCCCGCCAACGGCCCGAAACCTTGGGGCAGGCGAGCCGCGTTTCGGGCATCACCCCCGCCGCCCTGGCCATCCTGCTGGTATATGCCAAACGCGGTTTCCCGCGCCTGGGCGATGGCGCGGCAGAGCGGACTGCATGAGTCTGGACCTGGATGCGGGGCTGGCGGCGCTCGGGCTGGAAGTGGACGCGGAAGGCAGGCGCAGGCTGCAGGACTATCTCGTCTTGCTGGAAAAATGGAACCGCGTCTACAACCTCACCGCCATCCGCGCCAGGGAAGGCATGCTGTCCCATCACCTGTTCGACAGCCTGGCGGTGGCGCCTCACCTGCAACGGGCCGCGACTGCGAATTTGCTGGACGTCGGCAGCGGCGGAGGTTTGCCGGGCATCCCGCTGGCCATCGTCAGGACTAGCATGCGCGTCACGTTGATCGATGCCGTCGCCAAGAAGACCGCCTTCCTGCTGCAGGCCAAGGGCGAGTTGAAGCTGGCAAATCTCGATGTGGTGACCGGCCGAGTGGAGGATTTCCGCCCGCCGCGGGCGTTCGATGCCATCATTTCACGCGCCTTCGCCACGCTTGCCGAATTTGTGCACGCGAGCCGCCATCTGCTCGCGCCGGGCGGCCGCTGGTATGCCATGAAGGGGAAGTTCCCGCGCGACGAAATCGCCGCCCTACCGGCGGATGTTGCGCTGGTGGAGAGCGCGAGCTTGGACGTGCCGGGCGTCGCGGCACAGCGGCATCTCATAGTGATGGAACCCAGATGAGCAGAATCCTGGCGATAGCCAATCAGAAGGGCGGCGTGGGCAAGACCACGACCGCGGTGAACCTTGCCTGCGCCCTGGCCCAGGCCGGGCAGCGCGTGCTGCTCGTTGACCTCGATCCGCAAGGCAACGCCACCATGGGGGCGGGCGTGGAAAAGCGCACCGCCCTGCCGACTGCCTACCAGATCCTGCTGGGTGAAGCGGACATCGGCGCCGCGCGCCTGCGCTCCGCGCAGGGGGGCTTCGACGTGGTGCCGGCGAACCGCGAACTGGCCGGAGGTGAGGTCGAGATGGTCGACCTGGAGCGCCGCGAATTCCGCCTCAAGGCCGCGCTGCTGGAGGTGGCGGACGAGTACGATTTCGTCCTCATCGATTGCGCACCCACGCTCAACCTGCTCACTGTCAATGCGCTGGCCGCGGCCCACGCCGTGCTCATCCCCATGCAGTGCGAATACTACGCCCTGGAGGGCTTGACCGATCTGGTGGCCACCATCAAGAAGGTGAAGATGCGCCTCAACCCGGGCATAGAGATCGAGGGCCTGCTGCGCGTCATGTACGATCCGCGCTCCACTCTGGCACAGCAGGTTTCCGGCGAACTCAAGCGTCACTTCGGCGCCAAGGTCTACGACGCCCTCATCCCGCGCAATGTGCGCCTCGCCGAGGCGCCCAGCCATGGCCTGCCGGGGGTGGTGTACGACCGCCACAGCAAGGGCGCGCAGGCCTATTTGCAACTCGCGCGCGAAGTGCTCGAGCGCGCGGCGGCCGCGGTCGGCAGTGCCGCCGCCTGATTTCGAGGAGAACATAGATGGCCAAACTCAAGGGGCTCGGCCGCGGGCTCGACGCGCTGCTGAGCGGGGATGCGCCCACGGGCGGCGAGCGGTTGCTGAGCCTGCCGGTTTCGGCGCTCCAGCCCGGCCCATACCAGCCGCGCACGCGCATGGATCAGGCGGCCCTGGAGGCGCTTGCCGACTCCATCCGCGAACAGGGGGTCATGCAGCCCATCATCGTGCGCAGGAACGGCGCGCAGTACGAAATCATCGCCGGCGAGCGGCGCTGGCGGGCCGCGCAGCTGGCGGGACTGGGCGAGGTGCCGGTGCTGCTGCGCGACGTGGAGGATCGCGCCGTCATGGCGATGGCGCTCATCGAGAACATCCAGCGCGAAAGCCTCAATCCGCTGGAGGAGGCTGCCGGGCTGGAGCGCCTGATCCGCGAATTCGGCATGACCCACGAGGTTGCCGCCAAGGCGGTCGGGCGCTCCCGCGCCGCCGTATCCAATCTGCTCAGGCTCCTGCATCTCTCCAAACCGGTGCGCGAGCTGCTCATGGACGGTGCCCTCGACATGGGGCACGCGCGCGCCCTCCTTTCCCTGCCTGCTGCCAAGCAGCACGAGGCGGCCTATGAAATCGCCGACCGCGGCCTCTCGGTGCGCGAGGCGGAAAGACTCGCTGCTCGGCTCGCCCGCGTGGAGGTCGCCAAGCCGAAGGCGCGCAAGGATCGCGACGTCGTCCGCCTGGAGGAGGCGCTCGCGGAAAAGCTCGGTGTCGCGGTCAGCATCAGCGCCGCCAAGAACGGCGCGGGCAAGCTCGTCATCCGCTTTGCCGACCTCGACCAGCTCGACGACCTCCTGCAGCGCATCGCTTGATCCTCGCGCGCCGGGATGCTGGCGCACGGCCGGGCAGGCGGCGCGGTAGAATCGGCCCAGCATGAGTTCGTCCCCCCTCCCCAAATCCGCGCCCGAATCCCTGGAGCAGACCCTTGCCCAGGTGCAGGCCCTGCTCGACAAGCAGAGATTGGTGGAAAACCTGGTGCAGCGCCAGGGCGGGCCGCGCCAGGAGTTGGTGGAAAACCTGGTGCACAAGCAGAACCTCGCCGAGTTGCAGAAAAAGCTCGACGCGCTGCACCCGGCCGACGTCGCCTATCTGCTGGAAGTCCTGCCGCAGGACGAGCGGCTGCGCCTGTGGGAGCAGGTGAAGCCGGAGCGGGACGGCGAAATCCTGCTGGAAGTGTCGGACGGCGTGCGCGAGTCGCTGGTGGCGCGCATGAACCGGCGCGAGTTGCTGGCGGCGGCCGGCACCCTGGACACGGACGAGATCGCCGACATCGCCCCGGATCTGCCGCGCGACGTGATCGAGGAGTTGCTCGCCAGCCTCGACACGCACAAGCGCGCGCGCCTGCAATCGACGCTCTCCTACCCCGAGGACACGGTCGGCGCGCTGATGGACTACGACATGGTGACGGTGCGCGCCGACGTCAGCCTGGAGGTGGCGATGCGCTATCTGCGCCGCCTGGGCGAACTGCCAGACCAGCTCGACCAGCTCTTCGTGGTCGAGCGCGACGACCGCCTGATCGGCGTGCTGCCGCTCAAGAAGCTGCTTACGGCGGACCCCGACAGCAGCGTCGGCCACGTGATGTCCGAGGACATGGTGGCGTTCCACCCGGCGGATGACGCGCGCGAGGCGGCGCAGGCTTTCGAGCGCTACGACCTGGTGGCCGCGCCGGTCGCTGACGAGGCCGGCAAGCTGCTGGGCCGCATCACCGTGGATGCGGTGGTGGACTACATCCGCGCCAGCAGCGAGGCGGAAATGCTGTCCATGGCGGGCCTGAAGGAGGACGAGGATTTGTTCGCCACGGTCTGGAAGGCGGCGCGCAACCGCTGGACCTGGCTGGGCGTGAATCTCTTTACCGCGTTTATCGCCTCCCGCGTCATCGGCCTGTTCGAGGGCTCCATCGAAAAGCTCGCGGCGCTGGCCGCGCTCATGCCCATCATCGCCGGCATCGGCGGCAACACTGGCAACCAGACCATCACCCTCATCATCCGCGGCCTGGCCCTGGGCTACATCCAGCCCGGCAACGCGCGCCGCCTGGTGCTCAAGGAGCTGGGGGTGGCGGCCTTGAACGGCCTGCTGTGGGGCGGGCTGGTGGGCCTGCTGGCGTATGGGCTGTACGACAATGCCGGCCTGGGCGGCGTGATGATGCTGGCGATGTTTCTCAACCTGCTGGTGGCGGCACTGGCGGGCATCGCCATCCCCTTCACCTTGCAGAAGCTGAAGCGCGACCCGGCCCTGGGCTCCTCTGTGCTGCTCACCGCCACCACCGACAGCATGGGCTTTTTCATCTTCCTCGGCCTGGCCACCCTGCTGCTCACCCACTGACATGCACGATCTTCTCGTCATCGGCTCCGGTCCGGGCGGCTATCGCGCTGCGGTGCTGGCCCGGCTGCACGGCCTCGATGTCGCCGTGGTCGAGCGCGCCGAGTGGGGCGGCACCTGCCTGAACCGCGGCTGCGTGCCCAAGCGGGCCTGGCACCAGAGCGCCAGGCTGGCCGCGCAAAGCAGTCTGTCCTGGCCGGCGCGCGGCCTGCAGGGCGCGCTGCAGGTCGATTTCGCGCAGGCCTGGCGGCACCAGAAGAAGGTCGTGGAGCAGGTGCGCGCCAGCTATGTCGACTATCTCAAGCGCTTGGGCATCGCGCGCTACGAGGGCACGGCGCGCTTTGTCGACGCGCAGCGCGTGCAGGTGGGGGCGGAGGTGGTCGCGGCGCGCTATTTCATCATCGCCAGCGGCTCCACGCCGCGCGTGCCGCGCCCTTTTCGCCTCATCCCCGGGCGCGTACTGACCACCGACGAGCTGTTCGATGTTCCGCCGCCGCAGGGCAAAAAGGTGGCCCTGGTGGGCGGCGGCGTGATCGGCGTCGAATTCGCCTTCATTCTCAGCCTGCTGGGGCACGAGGTGGTCTGGCTGGCGCGCTCCGCGCCCTTGCGCGACGGCCGTTTTTCCGCGCCCGCGCTGAAGCTGCTGGACGGCGCCCTGAAACGCCACGGCATCGTGCCGCGCGAAGCGGAGGTGCAGGGCCTGGCGGAAACGGACGCCGGCCTGCAGCTGGGCCTGGACGCCGGCACGACGCTGGCGGTCGACTGGCTGCTGCTCGGCACCGGGCGCCTGCCCAACACCGGCGGGCTGGGCCTGGCGGCGGCGGCTGTGGCGCTGGACGCGCAGGGCTACGTTGCGGTGGATGCCCATCTGCAGACGGCCCAGCCGCACATCTATGCCATCGGCGACTGCGCCAATCCCCTCATGACCGCGAATCAGGCGCTGGCCGATGCCGCGGTGGCGGTGGCCAACCTGATCGAGCCGGGCAGCCGCGTGCGCGAGGCCATGGCGGTGCCCGAGCTGGTGTACTCGGCCCTGGAGCTGGGGCGCCTGGGCCTGAACGAGGAACAGGCCGAGGACGCCGGGCTGGAGCCAGCCACCGGCTTTGCCGCCTTCGACAGCAATCCGCGCGCGCTGGGCATGGACGAGGCCGAAGGCTATGTGCGCCTGATCGCCGACCACGACAGCGGCGCGCTGCTGGGCGCGGAAGTGGTGGGGGCCGACGCCGGCGAACTGATCCAACTGGTGGCGGCGCGTCACGGCCGCACCGATGCGTTGGCGAACCTGGCGCAGAGCTTTTACAACCACCCCGCGCTGGGAGAGGAAATGCAGAACGCCGCGGAAACCCTGGCCGCCAAGTGGGGGCTCATGGAGCAGATTTACGGAAAGGCGCCACGCGCGTGAGCAACCACGACAGCCGCGCCCTCTTCCGGCGCATCCTCGACGAAGCCCGGCCCTATTGGCGCGTTTATCTCGCCTCGGTGCTGGCCAACGTGGTCGCCGCCGCCACCGAACCGGCCCTGCCGGCGCTGTTCAAGATGATCTTCGACCAGGGTTTCGTGCTGCGCGAGAAATCCCTGCTCTATGTCGTGCCGGCGGCCATCATCGGCCTGTTCCTGGTGCGCGGGCTGGCCAATTTCATCGGCGCCTACAGCACCGCGTGGGTGGGCAACCGCGTGGTGATGAACCTGCGCGAAGCCCTGTACGGCCGCATCCTCAGCCTGCCCACGCCCTTCTTCGACAACAACACGGTGGGCCAGATGGTGGCCGACGTCGCTTTCAACGTCGACCAGATGATGCGCTCGGCCACCACCGCGCTGGTGAGCCTGGTGAAGGACAGCCTCACCGTGCTGGGGCTCATCCTCTACCTGCTGTGGCTCAACTGGCAGCTGAGCCTGATCGTGCTGGCGGCGGCGCCGCCCTCCATCTTTCTCATCCGCCGCCTGAGCAAGCGCCTGCGCGGCATTTCGCGCAACACGCAGAAGAACATCGGCGACATGGCGCAAGTCTTGAATGAGTCGCTGTCCGCGCACAAGGTGGTGAAGATCTTCGGCGGCGAGGCCTACGAGCACGAGCGCTTCCACCGCATCGCCGATGCCGCGCGCCGCTTCGAGATGAAGCGCACCGCCGCGGTGGCTGGCAACAGCCCGCTGGTGGAACTGATGGGCGCCCTGGCGCTGGCGATCATCGTCACCCTCGCCGTCTACCAGGCCATCCACGGCGCCACTACGCTGGGCAGCTTCTTCGCCTTCGTCATGGCGATGATGCTCATCTTCGCGCCGGTGAAGCGCCTGATCGGCCTGAACGATGTGCTGCAGCGCGGCCTGGCCGCCTCCGAGGTGGTGTTCGGCATGCTCGAGCGCGCGCCCGAGCCGGATGCCGGGACGCTGGCGCTTCCCGCCTGCCGTGGCGACATCCGCTTCGAGCACGTCAGCCTCGCCTACGAAGGCAAGCCCAGCCCGGCCCTGGCGGACATCGATCTGCACATCCATCCCGGCGAGACCGTGGCCCTGGTCGGCCCCAGCGGTTCGGGCAAGACCAGCCTGGTGAGCCTGCTGCCGCGCTTCTACCACCCGAGCAGCGGGCGCATCCTGCTCGATGGCGTGGCGCTGGAGGACATCAGGCTCGCCGACCTGCGCGCCAGCATCGCCCTGGTGTCGCAGGAAGTGGTGCTGTTCAACGACAGCCTGCGTGCCAACATCGCCTACGGCGCGCAGCGCGGCGCGAGTGATGAGGAGATACGCGCGGCCTGCGAGGCCGCCCATGCCTGGGAGTTCATCGCCATGCTGCCGGAAGGGCTGGACACGCCGGTGGGCGAAAACGGCACGCGGCTGTCCGGCGGCCAGCGCCAGCGCGTGGCGATCGCGCGCGCGCTGCTGAAGGACGCGCCCATCCTCATCCTCGACGAAGCCACGTCGGCGCTCGACACCGCGTCCGAACGTCATGTGCAGGCCGCGCTGGAGACGCTCATGCAGGGCCGCACCACCATCGTCATCGCCCATCGGCTGTCGACCATCGAAAAGGCCGACCGCATCGTCGTGTTGCAGGGTGGGCGCATCGTCGAAGTCGGCTCGCACCGCGAACTGATCGCTCAGGGCGGCGCCTATGCCCATCTGCATCGCCTGCAATTCCATGAGCCTGCCCACGCCTGAACAACCACCCCGCTCCCTGGTCACCGAGGCCGGCCGCGCCATCGGCGACTACGCCATGATCCGCTCCGGCGACCGCGTGTTGCTGGGGTTGTCGGGCGGCAAGGACTCGCTCTCGCTGCTGCACGTGCTGC
>JAJXXS010000223.1 GCA_021780975.1 Pseudomonadota bacterium | reverse complement strand
GTGCTGGACCTGGATTACATCCCCGACCGGACCTGTGTGGAACTGAAGAGCCTGAAGCTCTACATCTGGAGCTTCCGCAACGAAGGCCACTTCCACGAGGCGGTCACCAACCGCATCGTCGACGACCTGGCCGCCGCGCTTGAGCCGCGCTACCTGCGCCTGACCGCGCGCTTCTACGTGCGCGGCGGCATCTTCACCAACGTGGTCGCCGAGCACCGCAAGCCCGGCTGGCAGCCGGCCGCGCGCGTGGATCTGCAGGAGTTTTCCTCCCCCTTGCCGCCCAACGTGCGCGGCTGAGGCCAGGCGGCGCGCCTCTGCGTCATGGCCATGCCTGCTTCTCCGCTTTACCTGGGGCTGGACTTCGGCACAGGCGGAGCGCGCGCCTGCCTTATCGATGGGCACGGGGAAATCCTCTGGCAAGGCCGCGAAGATTACCTGCGGGCCGACGAACAGACACCCGCCGACTGGCTCGCCGCCCTGCGCCGCCTGCTGGAGATGCTGCCCGCCCGGTTGCGCGGCAGGGTCGCCAGCATTGCCGTCAACGGCACCTCCGCGACGGTGCTCCTGGCCGACGCCGTGTCGCGCCCGCTCGGCCCCACCCTGCTCTACAGGGACGACCGCGCCGCGGCAAGCCTGCCACAGCTGGAAGCGACATTCCGCACCGCCCACCCGGCTGCCGCGCTGCCGCATTACCTTTCCGCCACGTCCGGCCTGGCCAAATTCCACTGGCTGACGCTCCAGCCCAAGGCAGCCTCGGCTGCACGCTTTTGCCATCAGGCCGACTGGATCACGGCGCGCCTGAGCGGGCGCGCCGGCGTTTCCGACTATCACAATGCCCTGAAGACCGGCTTCGATCCCCGCACACAGAGCTGGCCAGAGTGGATCACGCATCTGCCCCATGCTGCGCTGCTGCCGACGGTGCTGATGCCCGGCACCGACCTCGGGCCCGTCAGCGCGGAAGCCTCATGCCGCTTCGACCTGCCCGGTCGCTGCCGGGTGCGCGCCGGCACCACGGACAGCATCGCCGCCTTCCTTGCGGCGGGGGTGCGCGAACCGGGCGATGCCGTGACTTCCCTGGGCACCACTTTGGTACTCAAGCTGCTTTCAAGACGCCAGGTGGAAGCCGTCGAATACGGCGTCTACAGCCATTGGCTCGGCCCGCTGTGGCTTGCCGGCGGCGCCTCCAATGCCGGCGGCGGCACGCTGCGCCAACTGTTTTCCGACGAACAGCTCAGGGAGCTCAGCGGCCGCATCGACCCCGAGGTTCCCAGCGACCTCGATTACTACCCCCTGCCCGCGCCCGGCGAACGCTTTCCGCTCAACGACCCGGGCTGCCTCCCCAGGCTCGGTCCGCGCCCGCCGGATGATGCGCGCTACCTCCAGGGCCTGTTGGAAGGCCTCGCCCGCATCGAGGCTGCCGGCTACGCCAAGCTGGTGCAACTGGGCGCCACGCCCCCCGTGCGAATCCTGAGCGCCGGTGGCGGCGCCGCCAATGCCGCCTATACCCGCATCCGCGCGCGCCTGCTCGGCCTCCCGGTTACGCCCGCGCCTCACGCCGAGGCCAGCTATGGCAGCGCCCTGCTGGCGCGCGATGGCACGGCAGCGTTCCGCCCGTGACGGCGCAAACCTCCGCCTGGGAGGTTTCCGGCTCAGCGCTCCCGCGCGGCTTCGTGGAACGCGCCGCTGATGGGAGGAAGCAGATATTCCAGCACCGTCATGCATACCGCCATGAGCAGTGGTATCTCATGCCACGCCGTGAGACTGGATTAGATAAGAAAAAGCCCCGGAAGCTAGGCTTTACGGGGCTTTTCGATACGTCCTGCTACTGCGTGATACTACTAGATGGTGCCGACGATGAGACTCGAACTCATACGGCTTGCGCCACTGCCCCCTCAAGACAGCGTGTCTACCAATTCCACCACGTCGGCTAATTCAAACGCCGCTACGCGCTGCAGCGGCATCGCAAAATTTTACAAAGACTCTTACTTGGGGATTTCTCCGGCCTTTGACGCACCGTTGTTTGCAGGCACCGCCGGAACCGGTGCGGCAGGTGCCGGAGCAGGGACGCTTTGCGTCTGTGCCGGTGCGGTCGGGATTTTACCCATGATTCCCAGGGAATGACGCTGGCCCAGGGAAAAATATGTCAACGCGATGCTGGTCAGAAAAAACAACGTGGCCAGAACCGCCGTAGTGCGCGACATGAAATTGGCCGACCCGCTCGCCCCAAACAGGCTGCCCGAAGCGCCGCTGCCAAAGGCCGCCCCCATGTCGGCGCCCTTGCCATGCTGCAGCAGCACAAGCACCACAAGACTGATGGCAAATAAGATGTGGAAGATCCAGATCAGGGTTTGCATTGTTGCCTATCCTTAACTCTGCGCGGCTTCGCAAATGCGCAAAAACTCGTCCGCCACCAGCGAAGCGCCGCCGATGAGGCCGCCATCAATGTCAGGCTGGGAAAACAATTCCGCGGCATTGGCGGCCTTCACGCTGCCGCCGTACTGAATGACGAGGCTTTCGGCCACGCCCTCGTCCAAGCTGGCGACCCTTTCGCGAATGAAGGCATGCACCGCCTGCGCCTGCGCAGGGCTGGCCGTCTTGCCTGTGCCGATCGCCCAAACCGGCTCGTAGGCAATCACGGCATGGGCAAACGCCTTGATGCCGACCTGCTGGATCACCGCATCCAGTTGGCGGGCCACCACGTGCTCGGTGCTTCCGCCTTCACGCTCCGCTAGGCTCTCTCCCACGCACAGGATGGGAACCAGGGCGGCTTTTTGCGCGGCCTCGAATTTCAGGGCCACCTGGGAATCGCTCTCGGCGAACAGGCTGCGTCGTTCGGAATGTCCGACTATGACATAGGTGCAGCCGAAATCCTTCAGCATGGCCCCCGACACCTCGCCGGTATAGGCGCCCTTGGCGTATTCGGACAGCGTCTGGGCTCCCCAGGCGATGGGCGACCCCTGCAGCACCTGCTGGACTTGGGCCAGGTAGGGATAAGGCACACACACCGCGCTTCCCGCCTCCCCCAAATCTGCCAGCGCCGGCCGGAGGGCATTGAGCAGCGCTGCGTTTTCCGCCAGGCTGCCGTGCATCTTCCAGTTGCCCACCACCAGTCTTTTGCGCATGTTTGGAGACACCGTGCTGTCGCTGAAAAACCAGTGATTTTAGAGTTTGGACGGTTGCAGGTCAATCTGGCATCGTGCCCCTACCTGACTCTCCTGTTGTAAGCCGCAGAAAAAATTCCCGGCAGCCTGTCGGACTTGAACCCTTCGGACGGTTTGTCCGACGAATCGGTGTCGCAATGCGGGCTGGAGCGAGGCGTTTCGGCCAGAAATTGGGTTGTTTTGCCAGGAGAACGTAATGCTCCCGTCCCTTTTCCCTGGCACGGCCACACTACGGCCATGCGCTTCAAACTCCACGCGAGGCAGACCAGCAAGCATTCGTTGCGGACATTCTCGAGCCCCCGCAGACTGGATAATCCGATGCGCAAGGACAACCACTTCAAGCGAATTTGTCGTCAGAATCTCTCATGGCTGGATCACAGTTGGTAACAGTCGTTAACGTCGGTGCCTGCAAGACGGTCGAAATAGCGTGCCCGATAGTAGTGGCGTTTGTGGCTGGCGTCATCGGTGAAGGCAGCACGGTCATGCAGCACGTTGTTGCTGACCAGACCCATTCCTGCCTCCAGGCGTCCGCGATATATATATGGCGAGTCGCTGCCGAGAAGTTCCTCTAGGTAGTCCAGCGCCTGCCGGGTAAGTGCGTCATCTGCCCAGATAACGTTATTGACACGAACCGTGTAGCGCATGTGCAGGTTCCCGGTCGGCATGATGGAAAAGACCGGCCCCGGCTCTTCCGGACGCGCAACTGTGCCACCCGCGTCAATACGGGCCGGAATCGTCATGGCACGTGGGCCCATCAATGCATGAATATATTCGGGGTTCTTTTCGCGCAGCAGTATGTAGGCGATTTCGGGGTCCATCAAGGCATTCTCGCCGCCACTGGCAGCCTGCTGGGTCACATGCAGATTGAGCGCGTGGATTTGCTTGTCGCTGCTGTTGTAGTAACCATCCGTGTGCCAATTGATGGCGCGGTTGGTGTAGGGAACGTAGCCACTGCGCACCCCTTCTGCGCGAACGGTGAGTGATGTCAGGCCGCTGTCGTCGGCCAGCCAGTTTTTGTTGATCCTGTGCAGGCCGAAATGGCGCGCCATGGCAAGGGGAATCTGCGTGTCCGTGTCGGTCCCGGTGGCACTCGCATAGACGGCCATATTGGTTCTGCGGCAGCGGGAAAGCAGCGCTGCATGCTCGCTGTTGGTGAGGGTGCGCGGGTCTCTGATCTCCACCAACAGTGCGGTCAGCGACGTCGGATAGCCTTGGAGCTTCTGATCACGCCAGCGTTGGTAGAGCGATTGGTCGTCAAGGCTAAAGGGGCTGGATATGGCGTGGGAACGCTGCTGCCAGGGCGGCATAGATAAACCTTTCGCGTTACGGTTCAAAACGGGGTGTTGCCTGATTGTGGGATGCCCGACACGAGCTACCCACTGAACTTCACGGTGCGCGCCAGTTGGGCCAAGGTAGTCTGCTCGAACAATTCCATGAGCTCGTGTTTGGTCGTCGACAAGCGAAAGTGTAGGGGGCATGCCGTCTCGCTGGAGCATTCCTTCAAGCCCAGAAGACAGCTCTTGGCGAACATAGGACCTTCTGTCAGTAGCAGGATATCCATCAGCGTCGTGTTCAGTCCTTCCGGGCGAAGACAGAACCCACCCAGACGCCCACGAAAGGATTCAATCAAATGGGCATTGGCCAGATCCGTGAGAATTTTTGACAGGTAGGATCCGGGCAGATCAAGCCGCACCGCAATCTCTTGGTTCAAAATCGGCAGCCCCGGCTTGCCGGCCAGGTAGACCATCGCCTGTATGGCGTATTGGCTGGTTCGAGAGAGTATCAAATCTGCCGCATCCCTTGGTTGTCCCTAACTGGCGAAATACACGCAGTAGCCCGCGCCGATCTCAATGACGGGGCTGGCCGGCCATCATGTTCCAGCGCCTTGCCATAAACATGGCAGCCCACTCAGTCTTGGGCACCGTGTGGTCCGGGACTCCGGCGGTGCGGCGTCATGAAAGTATTGCTGACCAGCCCAGTGCCCTAGGGAGGCGGTCACGAAATGGACCGGGATGTTGGCAAGCCGCGAAATTCACGCGCTAACAACCGCGTCCGCCTCCATGCAATGTCATTCACACTAAATTGTTCCGCCAGGCGTTAGCATCTTGCCTAGCAGCAAGGCCGCAAACAGCAGAAAGAGATAGGATATGGACGCCACGAACACACGGCGCGCATAGCGGTCCATTTCCAACCCGACGGGGAGTTTCTTGAGATGTCGCGCCATGCCCGCATACCATGCACCGGCAACCCAGGCGACGCCGCCGTACATTAGATCGCCTGTCAGAAGCACCGGAATAAGGCTGACCCCCCAGGTGGCAAGGGCATAACGAAGCACCTCACGGCGGGTCCGATCTACACCATGGGTCACCGGCAGCATGGGGATGCATGCCCGCGCGTAGTCCTCCCGGTGGCAGATCGCCAATGGCCAGAAGTGCGCTGGTGTCCATATGAAAATCAGCAACGCAAGCGAAAGCGGCAATGCGTCGACCTGCCCTGTGACGGCGACCCAGCCAATAAGGGGCGGCAGCGCCCCCGCCAGACCACCCCATACGATATTCCACGGTGTATTCGGTTTCAGATATAGGGTATAGAAGATCCCGTATCCGACCGTCCCGAGCAGGGTCAATGCAAGCGTCAGGAGATTGGTCCAGACGGCCAGCACAGCGACGCCCCCCCCCAACAAGGCGACGGCATAGCCAATGGCTGCACCCTGGTTGATGCGCCCTGCCACCAGAGGCCTCCGCCGCGTGCGCGACATATGCTGATCCAGACTGGGTTCCACGATCTGGTTGAGCACACCACCCGCAGCACCCGCGAGCGCGACGCCGATCAGACCAGCCAGCGCGGCCTTCCAGTGTTGCGCGACATCGGGGGCCAGCACCTCGCCCACCGCAGCCGTAAAAATCAGCAGCGATACCACCCGGGCCTTGGTGAGAATCAGCAAGTCCCGCAGCAGGCCACCGCTCACCCGGCCGCTGCGCAGAAACGCCTGACCGTCGCCTAGGGTCTCGCTTTTCAGCATGATGCAGAACCCATAAAAACCCGTCTAAGCCCAGTGACCCTGGCCATCAGCGCCACTGAAAAACAATGGCACAGGTGATGAGAAAGACGGCCAATTGATGAAACGGCACGATCGCACCGGGATGTTTGGGAGCCAGATTCACTGCCTGGAAAAGCAAGAACCCGACCGAAATCTGGGCCAGGGCGACATAAAAAGCGACCGGATAGGCTGGCATCAGCCAGCCCAGCGTGGCAACGATGGACAGCGCAGCCACCACATGCGCGGCCACGACCCAGTGCGCTTTGCGTCGGGGCCGGTAAAAGGCTCCGATGGGCTGGCCGAATCCTCGCTGTCCGGTGGTCATCCCGCCCAGGAATATCGTCAGCAGCAGCGGATGCAGCGCCGAAGTGGCGCGCAGATATGCCCAGAAATCCATACCCGGGTAGGCCATGCCCGTGAGGTACACGAGCAAAACCGCATAGGCCAGCAGTCCATGCGTGCCGTGCACCAGCGCCGGCATTTTCCCGGCCAGAACATACAAGGTACCCATGCCGAACAATGCCGTAGCAACGACGAGGGAGAGGCCGCTGAAAGTGTCCGAACCTGGCGCCAGCACAGCCAGCGCAAGCGCCACCAAGCCGACTAGCGTCGCTACGACCCGATGCGCTGCCTCGGGATCGCCATGCCACATCAGCACCAAGATGTTGCGCGTATAAGGCCACCGCGTGCCCAGCGACAGGCCGTAGCCGAAGCCCTCCACCGTGCTTCCCAGGAGGATAAGCGTGCCGGCAAGGATGATCTGGGCCAGATACAGTCCATCCACCAGCGCCGCCTTGCCGTAATGCGGCCCACCCAGGGCACGCCAAGTTCCAAGAATCACCGCGCTGGCCAGAAGCGTGGCCATAGCCACTCCCGTCAGCCGGACCGCAAGGCTCATCTCGCCTTCGACGGTATGGTGCGGCAGAGCCGCCGCCCTGCTGGAATCGCCTGCCAGCGCCGCATCGAACCCCAGGTTTGCGCCCATCAGCGCGCCATTCCCGACATCGGCGGCACGCTGTTGGAAACAGGTGCGGACACGGCAGGCATGATCATGGTGCGGCGATAGAGGCCATGGAACATCCACGCTGACAGCCCCACTGTCAGGATAAACAAGGGGATGAACAGCACAAGCGAGACGGTATGCCATCTCTGGGTTTCCGACAGCTCCATGTGCAGCAGAAAAACACCCTGAGCAACGACGACGACGCCGGCGATCCCGGTGGTGAACAGCAACAGGCTGAGCGGCGCCATGGCATGTTTGGCCACAGCCCAGGCAGCGACCGCCATCAGTA
>JAJXXS010000189.1 GCA_021780975.1 Pseudomonadota bacterium | reverse complement strand
TCGTTCAATTGCTGACGGTCGTTTCACCGCAGCTCGAAGCCCTCAAGAAGGAGGGCGAGTCGGGTCGTCGCAAGATTACCCAGTACACCCGCTATGGTACCGTCGTGCTGGCTTTCTTCCAGGCCACCGGTATCTCGATCGCGCTGGAATCGCAGCAAGGGCTGGTGCTGGATCCTGGCTACATGTTCCGCATCACCACCGTCTTTACTCTGGTGGCCGGCACCATGTTCCTGATGTGGCTAGGGGAGCAGATCACCGAGCGAGGCGTCGGGAACGGCATTTCCATCATCATTTTCTCTGGAATTGTCGCAGGGATGCCACACGCCATTGGGGGAACGCTGGAGTTGACGCGCACCGGCGCATTTTCCATTCCCCTCGTATTGCTTCTATTCGTCGGTGCGATCGGGGTGACGGGCTTCGTCGTGTTTGTGGAACGAGGTCAGCGCAAGATCCTGGTGAACTACGCGAAGCGGCAGGTCGGGCGTATGGTCATGGGCGGGCAGTCTTCGCATTTGCCGCTCAAGCTCAACATGTCTGGAGTGATTCCCCCCATCTTCGCTTCCAGCATCATTCTATTTCCGGCCACCCTGGCTGGTTGGTTCGGCTCGAATCCCCATATGAGCTGGCTGAAGGACGTGGGCTCCATCCTTTCGCCGGGGCAGCCCATCTATGTGATTCTCTACTCGGCAGCGATTGTCTTTTTCTGCTTCTTCTATACCGCCCTGGTTTTCAACCCAAAGGAAACCGCTGACAACCTGAAAAAGAGCGGGGCCTTTGTGCCCGGCATCCGTCCCGGCGACCAGACGGCCCGCTACATCGACAAAGTCATGACCCGGCTGACCCTGATCGGGGCCATCTATATCACGCTGGTCTGCCTGCTGCCGGAGTTTCTTATCGTTAAATGGAACGTGCCGTTCTATTTTGGCGGGACATCTCTGCTGATTATCGTTGTGGTGACGATGGATTTCATGGCCCAGGTACAGGCTTATGTGATGAGCCACCAATATGAGAGCCTTTTGAAGAAGGCGAATTTCAAGGGGTTGGCGGGGCGTTGATGGCGAAAGAGGATGTCATACAGATGCAGGGGGAGGTCGTGGAAAATCTTCCCAACGCCACGTTTCGAGTCAAGTTGGAAAATGGTCACGTCGTATTGGGGCACATTTCCGGAAAGATGCGCATGCATTACATACGCATCCTGCCCGGCGACAAGGTGACCGTTGAATTGACCCCTTATGACCTGACCAAGGGCCGGATCGTATTTCGGGCCAAATAATTGTCGTAGGCCCGCGAGGGCAAAGTTTGGAGAAAGCCATGCGAGTGCAAGCCTCGGTAAAAAAAATCTGCCGCAAATGCAAAATCGTGCGACGCAAGGGTGTGGTCCGGGTGATTTGCGAAGATCCCCGCCACAAACAACGGCAAGGTTGATACGCCTTTGTGCAGCCGCGAGTGTGTAGTAAAATTTCGAGTTTTCTTCGGAGCATAAGCGAATGGCCCGAATTGCTGGGGTAAACATTCCCAATCACCAACACGCCGAAATTGCCCTTACCGCGATTTACGGCATAGGTCGCACGACCGCGCGCAAGATTTGCGGCGGTGCCGGGGTTACCTGTTCCACCAAGATCAAGGACCTTTCCGACAGCGAGATGGAAAAGCTGCGCGAAGGGGTCGCGAAATACACGGTGGAAGGCGACCTTCGTCGGGAAGTGACCATGAACATCAAACGCCTGATGGACTTGGGATGTTACCGCGGCGTCCGTCACCGCAAGGGTCTGCCCCTGCGCGGCCAGCGTACCCGCACCAATGCCCGCACCCGCAAGGGCCCGCGCAAGGCAATCAAATCGGCGAAATAAGGATTACTGAGTCATGGCCAAGACAGCTGCCGCCACCCGGGTGCGCAAAAAAGTCAAGAAGAGTGTCGCCGAGGGCATCGCTCACGTGCACGCGTCGTTCAACAACACCATAGTTACCATCACTGACCGCCAGGGCAATGCATTGTCCTGGGCCACGGCGGGCGGAGCGGGTTTCAAGGGATCTCGTAAGTCGACCCCGTTCGCCGCGCAGGTCGCGGCGGAAAATGCGGGCAAGGCGGCGCAGGAATTCGGCGTCAAGAATCTCGAGGTGCGGATCAAGGGTCCCGGACCGGGGCGCGAGTCCACCGTGAGGGCGCTCAACGCGCTGGGCTTCAAGATCACCGCGATCTCGGATGTGACACCGGTGCCCCACAACGGTTGCCGTCCGTCCAAAAAGCGCCGCATTTAAGGAGAATCAAGCATGGCTCGCAACCTAGATGCCAAATGCCGTCAATGCCGGCGGGAAGGGGAAAAGCTTTTCCTCAAGGGGGAAAAGTGCCATACGGAAAAGTGCGCCATAGAACGGCGTAGTTATGCCCCGGGCCAGCATGGCCAGAAGAATATGCGCCTGTCCGACTACGCGCGCCAGCTGCGCGAGAAGCAGAAGATCCGCCGTATCTATGGCGTGCTGGAGCGCCAGTTTCGCCTCACCTACAAAGAGGCCGATCGGCGTCGTGGCATTACGGGCGAGAACCTCCTGGGCTTGCTGGAAAGTAGGCTCGATACAGTGTGCTACCGCATGGGCTTCGGGGCTTCCCGGAACGAAGCGCGCCAACTCGTGCGCCACAACGGTGTGGTGGTGAACGGCCGGCGTGTGAACATCCCTTCTTATCAGGTCAAGTCGGGCGACGTCATCGAGGTCAAGGAAGCCGTCAAAGGCCAGTTGCGCATCAAGGCTGCCGTCGAGGCGGCCGAGGGCCGCGGATTTCCGGAATGGGTGGAGGTCGACGCCAAGTCCTTCAAGGGCACTTTCAAGGCAATGCCGCAACGTACCGAACTGCCCCCCACCATCAACGAGTCGTTGGTCGTGGAACTCTATTCCAAGTAATCCGCACGCGCCTGGAACAAGGAAGCCTACATGTCAGTAACACAGGAATTTCTCAAGCCGCGCATTGTTGAAGTCGATCGCGTGTCACCGCTGCACGCCAAGGTTGCCATGGAGCCCTTTGAGCGGGGCTATGGGCACACCCTGGGCAACGCGCTGCGCCGCATTCTGCTGTCGTCCATGGTTGGCTACGCCCCTACCGAGGTGAAGATCGTCGGCGTGGTGCATGAGTACTCGACGATCGAAGGCGTGCAGGAGGATGTAGTGGATATCCTCCTCAACCTCAAAGGGATTGCCTTCAAGCTGCACAACCGTGCCCATGCCACCTTGCAGTTGAGCAAGGAGGGCGAGGGGCTGGTTACCGCAGGCGACATACAGCTCGGCCATGATGTGGAGGTGCTCAATCCGGATCATGTGATCGCCAACCTGACCAAGGGCGGCAAGCTGGAAATGGAGATCCACGTTGAGGCCGGGCGCGGCTATCAGCCGGTCACGGCACGCAAGGTCTCCGAGGAGACACGCTCGGTCGGGACTATCCCGGTTGATGCCTCGTTCAGCCCGGTGCGCAAGGTGGCGTATGCAGTGGAAAGCGCGCGCGTCGAGCAGCGTACCGATCTCGATCGCCTGGTTATTGACATCGAAACCAACGGTGTGGTCGAGCCTGAAGAAGCAGTTCGCACCGCGGCCCGCATATTGGTCGACCAGCTCTCCGTATTCGCGCAGCTTGAAGGCACCGAGGCGGGAGGCGAGAGCCCCCGTGCTCCGCAGGTGGATCCGACGCTGCTGCGCCCGGTCGATGATCTTGAGTTGACGGTACGTTCCGCCAACTGTCTCAAAGCCGAAAACATCTATTACATCGGCGACCTGATCCAGCGCAGCGAGACGGAACTCCTGAAAACCCCCAACCTCGGCCGCAAATCGCTCAACGAAATCAAGGAGGTGCTGGCCTCGCGTGGCCTGTCGCTGGGGATGAAATTGGAAAACTGGCCGCCGCCCGGCCTGGAAAAGCCGTAACCGGGGATAGCCTAAGGGCGTCCCCGCTTGACCCGCCGGTGAAACGCGCGTGTAGCGCCAGTCGCCGGTTGAACAATAAAAATAAAGCGCGAGGTGTCCTGGCCGGCACCTTAGCCCAAGAAATCTGAAAGGAATATGCCATGCGTCACCGTCAATCCAACCGCAAGTTGAACCGCACCACCAGCCATCGGCTGGCGATGCTGCGCAATATGAGTGCTTCGCTGCTGCGCCACGAAGTGATCAAGACCACGCTGCCCAAGGCCAAGGAGCTGCGGCGTGTGGTGGAACCCCTGATCACCCTCGGCAAGAAGCCGTCGCTTGCCAACCGCCGCCTGGCGTTTGATCGTCTGCGCGATCGCGAAATGGTGGTCAAGCTGTTCGATGAACTTGGCCCGCGTTTCGCAAATCGGCCGGGGGGTTATCTGCGTATCCTGAAATTCGGCTTCCGTGTCGGGGACAACGCGCCCATGGCACTGGTTGAACTGGTGGACCGTCCGGCCGCCAGCGAAGCGGCGACGGAATAAGCCGCCACGCATAGAAGAAGCCGGGGGTCACACCGCCGGCTTTTTTCATTTTGGGGCTGATGATGATTGCGCTTTTCACCGATTTCGGCAGCCGCGACCCCTATCTTGGTCAGGTCAAGGCAGCGCTGCATGCGCAGGCACCCGCTGTGCCGATCGTCGACCTGCTCAATGATGTACCCGATTACAATCCGCACGCCGGCGCGCATTTGCTGGCGGCACTGGCGGGGCATGTTTCTGCTCCAGCGGTGTTTTTTGCCGTGGTGGACCCGGGGGTAGGAGCTCCGCGCGACGGTGTGGTGATGGAGATCGATGGCGCGTGGTTTGTCGGCCCCGACAATGGCCTCCTGTCCGTGCTGTCGGGCCGCCTTGGCGGCGGGCGCATATGGCGCATACATTGGCGACCGGAAGGGGCGTCGCCGACCTTCCACGGCCGCGATATCTTCGCTCCCATTGCCGCATCGCTGGCGCGGGGAGATTTTCCGGCGGAAAAGCTTGAGCAGAAAGCGCGCCTGGACGTCGAATTCGACACCGGCGATCTGGCGCGTATCATCTATCTCGATCACTACGGCAATGCTTGGACCGGCTTGCGGGCGGGCGCCTGGCCAGCGGGCACACGCCTGCGGGTCGGCACCTCGGAACTCGCGCGTGCTGCGACGTTCGGCGACGTGGGGCGCGGAGAGCCGTTTTGGTACGTGAACAGCGTTGGCCTAGTCGAGTTGGCTGTCAACCGGGGGAGTGCCGAAAAGAATCTGGACCTGAAACTGGGTGACCAGATCGCCCTTCTGCGACCCAACTGAATCCGTCAGTTCCTCCGTGCCGGGGGCCACGGACTCAGACATACTTCGCCACCAGGGAGAGCAGTTCGATGAGGACAAGAGCGAAGAACACCCGCATCATGCCCTTGAGTACCGAAATCGGGACAAAGAATGATTTGGGCGGGGTTTCCAGGCCTGCGGCAATCGGCACGCTGGTCACCACCAGACCGAACAGCGCGCATTTCACGACCCAGCCTAACATCACCGGAATACTGAAAATATTGGCTACCGTCATGGAAAAATACGATGCTCCGGCGGGGCTCAGGCCATACAGTCCGAGATAGGCCGCGACCAGGCTGATGAACCCCGCCAGCAGGGAGAGGCACAGCACGGAAATTACGCCGCCGGCCACGCGCGGAAGGAATTCGAAATAAAGGGGGTTCACGCCGCAGTGCCGAAATGCATCGAGTTCGTGGTTCACCTGCATGAGCGCCACTTCGGTGTTGATGGCGCTGCCGGAGCGCAGGGCGACGAACAGGGCGGTGAGAAAAGGCAACAGTTCCAGCATGAGCACGCGGATGCTCAGGTCCGCTGCGAGATAGGACAGCCCCAGTCCGCGCGCCGTCGTGACGATGATGGCAACGATGACCCCGACGATCACCAGGGTGTAGGGCAGAAACACATAGAGCGACTGCACGCCGGTGAAGTAGATCTGCTTGATCACGTTGTCCAGGGTTGCCCGGTTCCAGGTGGCCGGCGCGAGCAGGGCCCGGAAGACCTCATAGATAAGCAGGAAAATGCCGTGGACGCTTGCGGCCCAGCCTAAGAAGCGGCGCCCAAGGCCCTCGGTGAAGGTGCCGAGCATGTTCATCGCACGCAGCATGTCTGAGCCCTTGCACGGTTGGTCGACACGCTCTAGAGTTTTTAGGGCGTGCATGTGAGGAAGAATGCCATGAAGTACTGGGCAAGAACAGTCGGGATATTGCTCGGCCTGGCGCTGAGCGCATTGGCTTGGGGGACGCAGGGCAGCCTGCTCCGAGCGGAAAGCCTGCGCACCGCGCCGGCCGCCAACGCCGCCATAGTCGCAGGGTTGGCGAAGGGCAGTGCTGTCGATGTCATCGCCCGCCAAGGAGGGTGGATGAAAGTCCGCAGCGGTACCAAGGTGGGTTGGGTGCGTCTGCTGAGTGTGCGGCCGGGCCAGGCCCGTGCCGGCGGCAGCGATCTGGCCGGCGTGGCCGGCCTGGTGACGCGACGTCCCGATGCCAGCCGCGTCGTGTCGGTGGCGGGGGTGCGGGGCTTGTCGGAGGAAGACCTCAAGTCCGCCAAATTCAACGCTCCGCAGCTGGAAAAAATGGACACCTATGGTGTGAGCGCGGCCGCCGCGCGCCGCTTTGCCGCGAGCCAGGGGCTCAAGGCCCGCCAGGTGGCGCAACTGCCTGCGCCCGCGCCTGCGGGCCAGGGTTCGCCGTGGGGAGGCGAGACGCCATGAAGCTGCGATTGATGCTGTGCGCGCTGGCTTTCGCCAGCGCCGGCGCGCAGGCCTACGATCTGGGCGATTTCCTCGGTATCAAGCCGCCCCAGAATGGCGGCGGGCAGGCGCAGCCGGCCGCGCCGAAAGCGCCTGCCTTCAACCTGGACACCCTCACCACCGTGCTGGGCGCGCGCTCGCCCGCGGAGGAGGCGCGGGTCGGCCGCCAGATCGCCGGCGATCTGCTGGGGGCCGCGCCCCTGGTGCCGAATGCCAAGCTGCAGGCCTATGTCAACGACGTGGGCCGCTGGGTGGCCCTGCAAAGCGGCGACAACGCCGTCAACTGGCGCTTCGGCGTGCTCGACACACCGGACATCAACGCGTTTTCCGCGCCCGGCGGCTATGTCTTCATCACGCTCGGGCTGTACCGCATGCTCGACAACGAGGCCGAACTGGCCGGCGTGCTGGGACATGAAATCGCGCATGTCACCCAGCGTGACCACATGAAGATCCTGCAGCAGAGCACGCTCATCAGCGCGCTCAGCCAAGCGATGGGCCGCCAGGTGCAGGGCAGCGACCAGGCCGTGCAGAACCTGCTCGGCAATGGCGCCGAGATCATGGCGCGCAAGCTGGACAAGGACGCGGAGTTCCGCGCCGACCGGCTCGGCGTGGTGTATGCGGCGCGCGCAGGCTACGACCCATGGGGGCTGCCCCTGGTGCTGCAAAAGCTTGCCGCGCTGCCGCACAACGACAGCCGCATGGCGCTGCTGTTCAAGACCCATCCTTCGCCGACCGAGCGTCTCGACGCCTTGTCGGCGGCCATAGGCAGCCGCTTCGACGACCTTGGCGGCC
>JAJXXS010000375.1 GCA_021780975.1 Pseudomonadota bacterium | reverse complement strand
GGGCAGCTTTCTTGGCCGCGGGCTTTTTGGCCGCGACTTTCTTCACTGCGGGCTTTTTGGCCGGGGCAGCTTTCTTGGCCGCGGGCTTTTTGGCCGCGACTTTCTTCACTGCGGGCTTTTTGGCCGGAGCAGCTTTCTTGGCCGCCGGTTTCTTGGCCGGGGCGGCTTTCTTCACTGCAGGCTTTTTGGCCGGGGCGGCTTTCTTGGCCGCGGGTTTTTTGGCTGTTGCCATGGGTTACTCCTGTAAAGTCGAACAAGTCACAACATATGCAAATCGTGCATTTCTATCGGGAAGCCGAGCGGGACGGACCCCTTGCACTTCCACAGCGTGCTTGAACCTTGGCAGCACCCCCCCGAAACCCGCATGGAATGGGCGTTACCGAAGCACCCGCTTGGTGAGGCTCATTCTAGACGCTTTATTAACGTGTTCAAGGACTTGTCAAGGAGCAGCGAAATTTTTTCGCGCGTTTTGTGTCGCCCATGAAAACAATATCGTGTCGATACCTTTTTTCCATCATGGGGCGCCGACATTGCGACCGGCGAAAGCTAGGCGGGGAGCCGTTCTCCGGCCATCAGACTGGCGATTGAATCGCGCTCGCGTATGAGGTGAATTTCATTTCCTGTCACCATCACTTCGGCCGCGCGGGGGCGGGAATTGTAGGTGGAACTCATGCTCATGCCGTAAGCGCCGGCCGAAAGGATGGCCAGAACGTCGCCTTCGGCCGCCGCCAGCAGACGCTCGCGACCCAGGAAATCCGCGGTTTCGCACACCGGCCCGACCACGTCGCACAGCACCGGAACACGCTCCGGCTGAGGATCCGCGACCTCGATGGCATGCCAGGCATCGTACAGGGCCGGGCGCATGAGGTCGTTCATGGCGGCGTCGACGATGAGGAAGGATCGGTCCGCGCCGCGCTTCAGATACTCCACGCGGGTCAGCAGCACGCCGGCGTTGCCGACCAGGTAGCGCCCCGGCTCGACCAGCAGGGTTTCGCGCCGCCCGCACATACGGCCCGCCAGCAGCGCGCCGTAGGCGGCGGCATCCGGAGGCGTCTCGTCACGATAGCGGATGCCTAGACCACCCCCCAAGTCGATGTGGGCGAGCGGCATGCCGTCCTCCGCCAGCCGGTCGGCGAGGGCAAGCACGCGATCGGCGGCATCGGCCATGGGCGCGAGTTCGGTGAGCTGCGAGCCGATATGGCAGTCCAGGCCGACGATGCGGACATGCGCCAGGCCTGCAGCCAGGCGATACAGCCGGGGGGCCTCCTCGATGGGGATGCCAAATTTGTTCTGCTTGAGCCCGGTGGAGATGTACGGGTGGGTCTTGGCATCCACGTCGGGATTGACGCGCAGCGACACGGGGGCGACGCGCCCCAGTTCACCGGCGACGCCGTCGAGGCGTGCCAACTCGGCCTCGGATTCGATATTGAAGCAATGGATGCCGGCTTCCAGGGCGGCGCGCATTTCCGTGCGGCTCTTGCCTACGCCGGAAAAGACCACCCGCCCGGGGTCTGCGCCGGCCGCCAGCACGCGCGCCAGCTCGCCGCCGGAAACAATGTCGAATCCCGCACCGAGACGGGCGAAGTGGCGCAGCACTGCCAGGTTGGGGTTCGCCTTCACCGCGTAGCAGATGCGGTGCGGCACGCCTGCGAGCGCGCCTTCCAGGGCCTGATAGGCGGCCGTCAGGGCGCCGGCGGAATAGACGTAAAGCGGGGTGCCGTAGCTTTCCGCCAAGTGGGCGAGCGGCACCTCCTCCAGATGCAGCCGGTTGGCGCGGCGATGGAGAAAGTTCATGGAGCGGGAGTGGTGGCAGGCGCCGGCGGCGCAGGGTGGCCTGGAAGATAAAGCGGGCCGCGTGCGCCGCAGCCGGCAAGGAGAAGGAGCAGAAGAAGACCTGTAAAACGCATGCGCGGATGGTAGCACGGCCTGTTCACGGTCGCCGAGGAGCGGCACAATGCAGGCCCTGCCTAAATTTCCGCGTGCCATGGACGATAAAACCTTCGACGCACTGGCCAGCGCTGCGCTGAGCCGCATCCAGAATGGGCTGGAGCAGGCCGATCTGGACTACGAGACGCCTGCCGACGGAGTGCTGGAGATCGAGTTCGAGGACGGCGCCAAGATCGTCGTCAACCGCCATGCCTCGGCCCAGGAAATCTGGGTGGCGGCGCGTTCCGGCGGCTTCCACTTCCGTCCCGGCGAGCAGGGCTGGAAGGATAGCCGCGACGGCGAGGATCTCTACGTGAAGCTCGCCCGCCTCATCGCGGCGCAGGGCGGGGTCGCCCCGCTTTTCTGACGCCGCGGGCCAAACCGTATCGGCTCGCTACGTAGCGGGCCGATACCAGTTCTTGGAAGATGGCGCGCCATGGCCTAGCATGGAGGCATGCAAAGCCAGCCCCTAGCCCTGCAGGATCTCGCCGAAAACCTCGCCGCCCTGATCCGCACCGCCCAGCGCCAGGCGGTCGCCGGGCTCGGGCTGCAGCCGGTGCACCTCCAGGCCCTGCAATATCTGGCGCGCGCCAACCGCTACAGCAACACGCCGCAGTCGCTTGCCGACTACCTCGGCATGACCAAGGGCACGGTATCGCAAAGCGTGCTGCTGCTGGCGCGCAAGCGCCTGGTGTCGCGCTACGCGGACGAAAAGGATGCCCGGGTGGTGCGTCTGGCACTGACGGAGCAGGGCCGCGATCTGCTGCGCCAGATCACGCCGGCGACGCCCTGGCGGGAGGTGCTGCAGGGCGTCAGCCCGGCACGGCTGAGTTCCGCCCTGCGCGTGTTGCGCGAGGTGGTGGCGGGCCTGGAGCGGCTGGCGGGGCGCAAGGGCTACGGCTGGTGCCAGGGCTGCCGCCACTGCATGCACATCGCTCCGCGCACCTATGTCTGCGGCCTGACCCGGGAAAAGCTCAGCAGCCGCGAGGTGCGCATGATCTGCCGCCTGTACGAACCTCCCGAGGAAAAGGCTCCGCCCGCGTGAAGCGGCTTATTGGCCCGCCAGGCGGCGGCGGGCGCGGACGATGGCCGCCCTGACCTGGGCCGGCGCGGTGCCGCCCACATGGTCGCGCGCGGCGAGCGAGCCTTCCAGGCTCAGCACCGCAAAGACATCCTCGCCCACCAGCGGGCTCATGGCCTGCAGTTCGGCCAGCGGCAGGTCGGCCAGGTCGACGCCCTGCGTCTCCGCCGCCCGCACCGCGCGCGCCACGGCTTCGTGGGCATCGCGGAAAGGCAGGCCTTTCTTCACCAGGTAGTCGGCCAGGTCGGTCGCCGTGGCATAGCCCTGGCGCGCAGCCTGGCGCATGGCATCGGCCTTGACGCGGATGCCGCCTATCATGGCGGCGTAGATGGCCAGGGTGTCGGCCAGGGTGTCGACGGTATCGAACAGTGGCTCCTTGTCCTCCTGGTTGTCCTTGTTGTAGGCGAGCGGCTGGCCTTTCATCAGCGTCAAGAGCCCCATCAGGTGGCCGTACACCCGCCCGGTCTTGCCGCGCACCAGCTCGGGCACGTCGGGGTTCTTCTTCTGCGGCATGATGGAGGAGCCGGTGCAGTAGCGGTCGGCCAGGTCGATGAAGCCGAAGCGCGGGCTCATCCACAGGATGAGTTCCTCCGACAGGCGCGAGAGATGGGTCATGATGAGGCTGGCGGCAGCGCTGAATTCGATGGCGAAATCACGATCCGACACGGCGTCCAGGGAGTTCTCGCATACCGCCTCGAAGCCCAGTTCGCGCGCCACGAACTCGCGGTCGATGGGATAGCTGGTGCCGGCCAGGGCCGCGGCCCCCAGGGGCAGGCGGTTGACGCGCCTGCGGCAGTCGGCCAGGCGCTCGCCATCGCGCGCCAGCATTTCGACATAGGCCAGCAGGTGGTGGCCGAAGGTGACCGGCTGCGCCACCTGCAGATGGGTGAAACCGGGCATCACCGTCTCGGCATGGGTTTCGGCCAGGTCGAGCAGGGCCGTCTGACAGCTTTTCAGCAGCCCCAGCAGGCGGTCGATGGCCTCCCGCAGATACAGGCGCACGTCGGTCGCCACCTGGTCGTTGCGCGAACGGCCGGTGTGCAGGCGCTTGCCGGCATCGCCTATCCTGGCGGTGAGCGCCTTCTCGATGTTGAGGTGCACGTCCTCGTCGTCCAGCGACCAGGCGAACTGCCCGGCCTCGATCTCGGCGCGGATCTCCGCCATGCCGCGGCGGATGGCGGCCAGATCGGCATCCGCCAGCACGCCGACATGGCGCAGCATGGCGGCATGCGCAAGCGACCCCTGAATATCGTGCAGCGCCAGCCGATAATCGAAAGGAATGGAGGCGGTGTAGCGTTTGACCTTCTCGTCCACCGGTTCGGTGAAACGGCCTGACCAGAGGCCGGGCGGTTGAGGGGTAGCCATGAAAGGAAAATCAGACTTGCGAGGCGCAAATCATAGCCCGGTTTTGGTCAATTTTTGCCATCTGGGCACCATCCTGCGCGTGGTACTGGCGGTGGAAGCCGCGCTGCTGGCGCTCGCCTGGGCGGGTGCCGACAGCTTCGGCCACGGCCTGCGCCACTTCTTCGAACTGTCCGCCCTGGCGCAGCCTGCGCTCATGCTGAGCCTGGCCACGCTGTGCCTCGCCAACCCGCAGATCAAGGCGCGCCCCTACCGCCAGGCCCTGGCGGCCGACGGCCTCATCGGCACGCTCATGCCGCTTTTCGCCGCCTGGGGCCTGGACGCCCTGCTGCCCGGCGCCCTCGACATCTCCCCACTGCGCATCCTCGCCTTCAGCCTTGCCATGAGCGCGCTCCTGCTGGGCTATTTCCATCTGCGCGGGCTGGCGCTGTCGCCGGCCATCGCCGAGGCGCGCCTGCAAGCGCTGCAGGCGCGCATACGCCCGCATTTCCTCTTCAACAGCCTGAACGCGGTGCTCTCGCTGGTGCGCTCCGAGCCGCGCCGCGCCGAACGCGCCCTGGAAGACCTGGCCGAGCTGTTCCGCGCCCTCATGGGCGACAACCGCGACCTCGCCCCGCTGGCCGACGAGGTGCAGCTCACGCGCGCCTATCTCGAATTGGAGCAGCTGCGCCTGGGCGATCGCCTGCAGATCGCCTGGCACATCGACAAGATGCCGGAGGATGCCCTGATCCCGCCGCTCATCCTGCAGCCGCTGGTGGAAAATGCCGTCTACCACGGCATCGAGCCGCGCCGCGAAGCCGGCGAAATCGCCATCCACATCTACCGCAGCCGTGACCAGGTGCATCTGCGGGTGGTCAACCCCTACGCCCAGGAGGGCAGCCACCATCGCGGCAACAAGCTGGCCCTGCAGAACATCCGCGAGCGCCTCGCCTTGCACTTCGATCTCGACGCCACCCTCAAGTCCGAGCCGGTTGGCGCCGTATATCAGGTGCATATAAGTCTGCCCTATACCCGTGCCCCCCGCTCCCGTCAAAGTTCTGCTGGTCGATGACGAGGCACCTGCCCGCGCCCGCCTGCGGGAGGTGCTGGCCGACTGCGCCGCCGACATGCCGCTGGAAATCCTCGGCGAAGCGGACAATGGCGTGGACGCCCTCAGGCAGATCGAGGAAAACCGCCCCGACGTCCTCCTGCTGGACATCCGCATGCCGGAGATGGACGGCATCGAAGTGGCCCAGCATCTGCGCCTGCTGAGCCCCGCCACGGCCGTCATCTTCACCACCGCCTACGACCATTACGCCTCGCAGGCCTTCGAGGTGAATGCCGTGGACTACCTCATGAAGCCGGTGCGCGTCGAACGCCTGCGCAGCGCCCTGGCCAAGGCGCACGTCCTCAGCCAGGCAGCCCTGGAAAGCCTGCGCCAGGCCCACCCCAAGGCACGCAGCCATCTCTCCCTCAACGAAAAGGGGCGCATGGTGCTGGTGCCGGTGGCCGACATCCTCTACCTCAAGGCCGAAGCCAAGTACGTCACGGTGAAAACGGCGGCGCGCGAATATCTCATCGAGGATTCCCTGGTCAAGCTGGAAGGCGAATTCGGCGAACGCTTCCTGCGCATCCATCGCAACTGCCTGGTGGCGCGCCATTGCATCCGCGAGATCGGCAAATCCAGCCACCCCGAGGAAAGCCACTACCTGCGCCTGGACGGCGTCGACGAGCGTCTCGCCGTCAGCCGCCGCCAGTACTCCCAGCTGCGCGACCTGCTGCAATAGCCTTTCGGCCGAAAGACGGCTGGCACGGGCCTCGCATATACTTGGCCAGTTTTCCGCGCCGAACCCGGCGCCCAACCGTCCACGCCACCATGCTCGACATTGTCATCCTTGCCGCCGGGCGCGGCACCCGCATGAAATCCGATCTGCCCAAGGTGCTGCATCCGCTGGCCGGGCTGCCCTTGGCCGGCCACGTCGTGCATACCGCGCAGGCGCTGGCGCCGGACCATATCTTCCTGGTCTACGGCTACGGCGGCGAAGCCGTGCCGCAGGCCCTGGCTGACGAGACTTTGACGTTCGTCTTGCAAGCCGAACAGCTGGGCACCGGCCACGCCGTGCGCCAGGCTGCGCCGCAGCTGAGCCCGGGCGGAACCACCCTGGTGCTGTACGGCGACGTGCCGCTGACCCGGCGCGAAACGCTGGAAGAGCTGGTCGCCATCGCCCGCAACGGCGCGCTCGCCCTGCTCACCGTGGAGCTGGCCGACCCCACCGGCTACGGCCGCATCGTGCGCCGCGATGGCCGCGTGGCGCGCATCGTCGAGCAGAAGGACGCCGCGCCCGAAGAACTCGCCCTGCACGAAATCAACACCGGCATCCTGGCCCTGCCCACCGACCGCCTGCGCGCCTGGCTCGACCGCCTCACCAACGCCAACGCCCAGCGCGAGTACTACCTCACCGACATCGTCGCCCTGGCGGTGGCGGAGGACGTGCCGGTCATCACCTGCCATCCCGCCCATGTCTGGGAAATTCTCGGCGTCAACAGCAAGGCGCAGCTGGCCGAACTGGAGCGCATCCACCAGCACAACCAGGCCCAGGCCCTGATGGAGGCAGGGGTGACCCTGCTGGACCCTGCCCGCTTCGACCTGCGCGGCAGCCTGCAATGCGGGCGCGACGTCGTCATCGACGTCAATTGCGTGTTCGAAGGCCACGTGGAGTTGGGCGACGGCGTGCAAGTAGGCGCCAACTGCGTGCTGCGCAACGTGAGCGTGGCCGCCGGCACCCGCATCGACGCCTTCACCCTCATCGACGATGCCGAAATCGGCGCCGCCAGCCGCCTTGGGCCGTTCTCGCGTATCCGTCCCGGCACCCGCCTGGCGCGCGACGTGCACGTAGGCAACTTTGTCGAGATCAAGAACAGCCAGGTCGAGGAGGGTGCCAAGATCAACCACCTGTCCTACGTCGGCGACAGCAGCGTGGGGCGCCGGGTCAACATCGGCGCCGGCACCATCACCTGCAACTACGACGGCGCCAACAAGCACCGCACGGTCATCGGCGACAACGCCTTCATCGGCTCGAACACCGCCCTGGTCGCCCCGGTGACGGTAGGCGAAGGCGCCACCATAGGCGCCGGCTCGGTCATCAGCAAGGACGCCCCCGCGGGCC
>JAJXXS010000029.1:370-7552 GCA_021780975.1 Pseudomonadota bacterium | reverse complement strand
CGTCAAGACCATTCAGGCAGACACTCACGACACCGTGGCCGCCATGGAGCTGTCGACCCAGGGCGTGGTGGAAGGTGCGCGTCTGTCGGATGCTGCGGGCCAGGCTTTGACGGAGATTGGCGACGTGTCCGAAAAGCTTGCGAGCCTCATTCAGAACATTTCCCAGGCCACCCAGAGCCAGGCGCAAACCGCCGCCAAGGTGGCGGAATCGATGCAGGGGATCAAGGCCACCACGCTGGAAGCCAGCGAAGGAACGCGGGAAACCGCGCAATCCATCAGCGGCCTGACCAAGCTGGCCGACGAACTGAAAGCATCCATCTCCGGCTTCAAGCTGAGCTGATCGCCTAGGACACAACCATGAGCGCCATGCAGGATTATGACGTCGGCCCCCTCAATTGGGTTCGTGATGAGATCGACAAGGCCCTCAAGTCGGCGCGTGAGCGGCTGGCTGCTTATCAGGAAGATGGCGGCCTGAGCAATGCCCCGCGCCTGGCGCAGGATGAAATCCACCAGGCCGCCGGGGCGTTGCGCCTCGTTAACCTGGAAGGCGCTGCCGCCTTGCTGGCAAGTCTGGAAGCCCTCCTGGGTGATCCGCCTGCCAATGTCCCCGTCGCGGAGATCCTGGCTGCCGGCGAGCAGGCCTTGGAAGGATTGCAGCGCTGGGTGGCTCGTGTCGCCGAGGGGCGCGGCACCGGCGAGCTGGCACTGTTCCCTTATTACCGGAAATTGCGCGAACTGCAGGGCGCTGAACGCGTGTTCGAGGGCGAACTGTTTTTCCCCGATCTGCGCGCGCGCCAGAAGTCGCGGGAGGCGACGCAGCCCTTGCCGGCAGCCGAGTTCTCGGCCCTGGTGAAAACTTCCCGTGCGCAGTTCCAGCGCGGCCTGCTCGCCTTCTTGAAAGGCAATGCGGCCGGGGTGGCTCCCATGCGCGAAGCGGTCGCCCGCATCGACGGCGCCGTGGCCGACGCGGCGGCGCGCAGCTTCTGGTGGGCCTGCCTGGGCTTTCTCGACAGCCTGGCCGCGCAAGGCATCAGTGCCGATTTCCACGTCAAGCAGTTGCTTGCCCGCATCGACCTGCAAATGCGGCGCCTATTGGAAGGTTCGCCGCAAGTCGCCGAACGCCTCATGCGGGATGCCCTCTTCTTCATCACCAAAAGTCAGAATCTTGACGGGCAGGCGCGTGAGGTCACACAAGCTTTCCAGCTCGAACGCTATGTAGTGCAGGGGGATTTCCCCGACGCCGAGACTGTCGCGCGTCTGCGCCCTCTTCTGTCCGAGTTCAGGGATGCGCTTACGCAAGCGCGTCATCTCTGGCACGGGTTTGCTGAAGGCAAGGCAGAGAATCTCGCCGCCTTCCGTGAGCGGGTCCAGGCTCTGGCGCAGGCGGCTGGGCCTTTGGGCGAGGCGCCTGTGGACCTGCTGCAGAGCATGGGCGCCGCGCTGTCGGCAAAGAGCCTGCCGGAGACCTTGCAACTGGAGGTCGCCACCACCTTGCTGTTCCTTGACAATGCGCTGGAGAGCGAGGACATCCTCAGCGGCGATTTTGCCGCCAGGGCGGGCATGCAGGCCCGTCGCCTGCGTGCCGCTGCCGCCGGCGAGCCGCTGCCCGAAGCCCCCGTGAATCTGCTGGACAAGGCTTCGCAGAAGGCAGCCGATCGTGCCGTGATGCAGCAACTTGGCCACGAGATCCAGTCCAGCCTCAAGCAACTGGAAGAGGCGCTCGACGCTTTCCTGCGCGACCCGACGCAAACAGCCTCCCTGGAAGCATTGCCGCAGTGGCAGGCCCAGATTCACGGTGCCCTGGTTATGCTGGAGCAGGAACCTGCCGCGGCGCTGTTGCAGGCCACGCTCGCTGACGTCAAGCCGCATATCGAGGCGCATACCGCGCCCGATGATGCTGAACGCCAGCGCCTCGCGGATGCGATGGGCAGCCTCAATCTGTTTGTCGAGGCGCACTGCGCTGGTCGTCCCGACGCCGCAAGCATTCTGCAGCCGCTGCTGGTGGAATTTGGCCTGAGCGAGAAGCCCGTCGAACCAGCCGAGCCGCCTTTTCCCACCGTGGAAGGCGAGATTCCCGGACGCAAGGCGGCCGTTGCCGCTGCCTACTTGGGTTGGCACGGCAGCCAGGAGGATGCCGGCGCGGCAAAAAAGCTTGAAGCGGCCCTGGTTGAACTGGGCAACGACGCAGATCTGATTGCTGACAGTCTGCTTAAGGGGCAGGTGTCCAGCGCCCTGGACTTGTGGCGCGAGGGGCCGGGAAAGGACTTTCAGCTTGCCCTCGAAAGGCTGACTGACGCATCCTTGCCGGATCTTTGCGATCCTGAGCCCGCGGGCGAAACGCCGCTGGCGGTGGAAGTATCTGCAGAGCCTGTCGACAACGATTTGAAAATAGCCGAGGAGCTCGCCGGCGCCGAAACTGGGGCTGTTGAACCAAGCGCGGGTGAGATATCTCTCAATGACGCCTCGCCGGCAGAGGCCGAGCCGCCGTTACCCGCTGCGCCTGAAGCTGCGGCACCGGCCGCCGCGCCGCCTTCCACGACCGGAGATGCCGAAGTCGATGCCGAACTTCTTGCCATCTTTCTCGAAGAGGCCCAGGAAGTTCTCGCGCAGCAGGCCGAAGCGCTGTCTGCGTGCCGCGCAAACCACGCGGACCGCGAAGCGCTGGTCGTCATCCGCCGCGCGTTCCATACCCTCAAGGGCAGCAGCCGCATGGTTGGCCTCATGGGTTTCGGCGAGGTTGCCTGCGGCTTCGAACAATTCATGAACCAATGGCTGGCGGCGGACAAAATTGCTGACCCGGTTCTGCTCGATCTGGTGGAGGAAACAAACCGCGAGTTCTCCATCTGGACCAGCAAGCTCCTGGAAAATGCCGCCGCTGTTCAGGACATGAGCGCACTCCTGGAGCGCGTGCGCCGCTTCGGCGAGACGGGCAGCGCCGAGTCGACGCCGGCGGAGATCCCTCCTCCGGCCGAGCCCACCGCCGCGGCTGCTGCGGAGCACGAAGTCGTTCCGGCCGAGTTGGCAGACGCTGCGCCAGTGGCCGTGGCAGAGCCCGTCACTGCATCCGAGACTCCCGAAGCCGTGGAAGAGGAAGTGCCGGTGGCTGAGCCGGAGATGGTCGCCGTCGGCAGCATCAGCCTGAGCCCCAACCTTTTCGACATCTTCCAGCAGGAGGCGGGGCAACGCATTGCCTGCCTGCGCGAGATTCTTCCCCATTTGGAACGGGATGCAACTTTTGCACCCGACGAGTCGTGCCGTCGCGCCATCCACACGCTATCCGGGATCGCCGGGACAACGGGTTTTGTTCATCTGGCCACCCTGGCCCACGCCCTGGAGATGTATTGGAACGCGAATCCTGAACAGTCCGATGCGGCGGCGCGCGGTGGGGTCAGGGATGCCCTCGTGCGCCTGGCGGATATGGTGCAGGGCATTACCGAAGCGCGGCAAGAGCCGCAATCGGCCGAAGATTTGCTGGTGCGGCTCGCGCAGCTCAGGGAGCGGCCGGCGCAGAAATCACCGACGCCGGACGAGGTCGCCGAACCGGCCGAGGCGATCACTGCCGTCGAGTTGCCGGAGGAAACGGAAGAATCGAGCATTGTCCCTCCCTCGCCCATGCCGGAGGAGGGTTCGGGCTCTGCCGATACGGGTTATGCCGAGCCGCAAACGGTGGAGGAGGAAGCGGCAGCGAGCTTTGCCGTGGACGAAATATCCGCCGTGGACGAAGAGCCTGCGGCCCCGGCGTTTTGCGAGCTGTCTCCTGTCGCCGAAGAAATGGTGGCGGAGGAGATGGCGGTTGAAGCCGCCATGCCGGAGTTTGAAGTGCCACTGCAGGCTGGCGTCGAGGAACACGCTGCCAGCGCCGACGCGCCTGCCCCCGTGTTCGAACAGCGTCATGTGCAGGATGAACTGGACGCTGACCTGCTGCCCATCTTCCTGGAGGAGGCCGAAGCCCTAGTGCCCGAAGCTGCCGCGAGCCTGAGAAGCTGGAAGGCGGAACCGGCAAACTTCGAGCCCTGCAACGCCCTGCGGCGCACCCTGCACACGCTCAAGGGAGGCGCGCGCATGGCCGGGGCCATGCGTCTGGGCGAACTGACCCACCTCATGGAATCCCAGGTGATCGAGGTGGCGGAAGGGCGCGAAGCTCCGGGTGCCAGCCTGTTCGAAGCACTGGAAAACCGCTTTGACCGTCTGGCCGAAGCGGTGGAACACTTGCGTCACCCGCCCGCTGCCGAGTCTGCCCCGGCCGCTGCGACACCGATCGACCTGGCCACCGTGCCGCTCAGCGCTCCCGTGGCGCAAGCGCCGGCAGCGGCGGAAGCTGCGACGCCAGCGGCATCGGCGACGCCTCAGGCCCTCATGCTGCGTGTGCGCGCAGACTGGGTGGATCGCATGGTCAACCAGGCAGGCGAGGTGAGCATCGCCCGCTCGCGCGTGGAAAGCGAAACGTTTGCCCTCAAGCGTCATGTGCAGGATCTGGCCGATGCCCTGCACCGCCTGCGGGGCCATTTGCGGGAGGTGGAAATTCAGGCCGAGGCGCAGATGCAGGCAAGCTTCCAGACACGCACCGAGCAGTCCCAGTTCGACCCGCTGGAGTTCGACCGCTTTACCCGTTTCCAGGAGGTCACCCGCTTTCTCGCGGAAAGTGTCAACGACGTCGGCACCGTGCAGCAGGCGCTGGTTGCCCGGCTTGATGCCACGGACGCGGCCTTGCTCCAGCAGGCGCGCCTGTCGCGCGATCTGCAGCAAGACCTGCTGCGCGTCCGCATGGTGCCTTTGTACAGCCTATCGGAACGCCTCTATCGCGTCGTTCGTCAGGCGGCACGCGACCTCGGCAAGCGCGCCCAACTGGAAATCGAAGGCGGCGAGCTGGAGCTTGATCGTTCCGTGCTGGAAAAAATCACCGCGCCGTTGGAGCATTTGCTGCGCAATGCCGTTGCCCATGGTCTAGAAAGCGTGGAGCAGCGCGCTGCCGCAGGGAAGCCGGAGTTTGGGGAAATACGCCTCGTGGCACGCCAGGAAGGCAACGAGATGCTGCTCATCCTGAAGGATGACGGGCAAGGCTTGAATCTCGACCGCATCCGTGCGAAGGCCCAGGAGCGTGGGCTGCTTTCCCCGGGCGTCGAGCCGGGCGATGACCAGCTCGCGCAACTGATATTCGCGCCCGGTTTCTCCACCGCCGAGGTCGTTTCCGAAGTCGCCGGCCGTGGCGTCGGCATGGACGTGGTGAAAAGCGAGATCACGGCGCTGGGCGGCCGCCTGGAAGTGGAGAGCGAATTCGGCCGCGGCGCAGCCTTCCACATCTGGCTGCCGCTCACCTTGGCAGTCACTCAGGGTGTCATGGTTTCGGCTGCCAAGCACCTCTACGCGCTGCCGGCGACCCTCGTGGTCCAGGTGCAGAAATTCAAACCCGATCATCTTGCCGCTGCCCTGGAAGCCGGCGCCGTGGAATGGCGCGGTGGCCGCTACCCGCTGTTCTATCTGCCGCATTTGCTCGGCCAGACCGAAGCGGCGCACGAAATGGCGCGCTTCAACACCGTCGTGCTCATGAAGAGCGGTGCGCAGCAGGCCGCCTTCCTGGTCGATGGTGCGGAGGGGGCGCGCGAAATCGTCGTCAAGAACATCGGTCCGCAACTGGCGCGCGTCACCGGCATTGCCGGTGCCACGGTGCGCGGCGACGGTCAGGTGGTGCTGATCCTCAATCCCGTGCCGCTGGCGCAGCGCGCGCTCAGCCAGGATTGGGTGGCGAAGGCGACCGCACCGGCCACCATCGCCGAGGAATCTGGCGCACCACTGGTCATGGTGGTAGACGACTCGCTGACGGTGCGCAAGATCACCAGCCGTCTCCTGAGCCGCGAAGGCTACCGGGTGGAGACCGCCAAGGATGGCGTCGACGCGTTGGAAAAGATGCACGACATTCTTCCGGACATGGTGCTGCTGGATGTCGAGATGCCGCGCATGGATGGCTTCGAGTTGGCGCGCATCATGCGCGACAACGACAAGCTAAGGGACGTGCCCATCATCATGATCACCTCGCGCACGGCTGACAAACACCGCAACCATGCGCTGGAGATCGGCGTCAACGTGTATATGGGCAAGCCCTACCAGGAGGCGCAGCTGCTTGAACAGATCGAACTGCTCCTGAAGCAGACCGCCGGCGCCTGAACAACTCTTTCAGCATCTTCCCTTGCCGCCGGCTTCTGCCGGCGTTTTTTTATGCAAGCATCCCGTCCACGGCTCGTCGGCTAAAACGCGAACAGATGTAACCGGTTGTTGCTGGCGATGCCGCTGGGAGCGGGGAAATTGGATTAGTGCTGGCTCCAGTCCACCACGCCGCTATAAGCCGTGCCCAGCACAACCAGACCAAATACGATGCGGTACCATGCGAAAACGGTGAAATCGTGCCTGCTCACGAAGCGGATGAAGCCGCGCACCGCCACCATGGCGCTCAGGAAGGCTGCCACAAAACCGACAGCCAGCAGCCCGAAATCTTCGAGATTGAGGAGATGGCGGGCCTTGAAAAGCTCATAGAAACTGGCCGCCCCCAGGGTGGGAACGGCGAGGAAAAACGAGAACTCTGCGGCTGCCGTGCGGGAGAGGCCGAAGAACAGTCCGCCTATGATGGTGGCACCGGAACGCGAGGTGCCGGGGATCAGGGCGAAGCACTGGGCGAGCCCGACCTTGAGTGCGTCCCAAGGCCCCATTTCGTCGACGCTTTGTATGCGCACCGTATGGCGGCGCTTCTCGGCCCAGAGGATGACGAAGCCGCCGAGGATGAACGCAAGCGCCACCGGCACGGGCGCAAAGAGGTATTGCTTGATGTCTTTGGCAAACAACAGCCCTAGCGCCGCAGCCGGGATGAAGGCGATGATAAGGTTGATCCAAAGGCGGCGCGCCGCCACATCGCTGGTCGCTTGCGTCAGCAAGGCGCGAAAGCGGGGACGATAGTCCCAAACCACGGCGAGGATGGCGCCTACCTGGATGGCGATTTCGAAAACTTTTCCGCGCTCGTCATTGAAATTGAGCAGGTCGCCGGCAAGAATCAGATGCCCGGTGCTGGAAACAGGCAAGAATTCGGTGAGCCCCTCAACTACGCCTAGAATCAGGGCCTTGACGAAAATGACGATATCCATGAATTTGACGTTGTGGTGTCTGGACGGAAGCGTCGCCTGGCCGGCGGCGCAA
>JAJXXS010000029.1:0-360 GCA_021780975.1 Pseudomonadota bacterium | reverse complement strand
GAATAAGAGATCCGCCGACTGCGCCAATTTCGTGCATTGGTTCCGTTCTGCCGCCCCCTATATCAACGGGTTTCGCGGCAAGACTTTCGTGTTGGCCTTCGGTGGCGAGGTGGTGGAGGAAGGCCAGTTCGCGACCCTGGCGCAGGACATCAACCTCCTAAACAGTCTGGGGGTGCATCTCGTCCTGGTGCACGGCATCCGCCCCCAGGTCGAGGCCAGGCTCAAGGAATTGGGCGCGGAAGTCCGCTATGTGCGTGGCTTGCGAGTCACCGATGCGTCTGCGCTGGCGTGCGTGAAGGAGGCGGCGGGCCTCGTGCGCGTCGAAATCGAGGCCCTCCTTTCCATGGGGCTTGCCAATAC
>JAJXXS010000272.1 GCA_021780975.1 Pseudomonadota bacterium | reverse complement strand
GCCCCAGGCGCTGGCGCCGAGAATGTGGTGATCCATGAATTCGCCCACAAGCTCGACATGCTCGATGGCAGCGCCAACGGCCTGCCGCCCCTGCACGCGAACATGCGCGTGGCTGACTGGGCGGCGGCCTTCGGCGCCGCCTACGACGACTTCCGCAGCCGCGTCGAACGCGGCGGGCATGTGCTCATCGACGTTTACGCGGCCGAGTCTCCGGCCGAGTTCTTTGCCGTGTTGAGCGAGGTGTTTTTCGCCCGGCCCGCTATACTGGCGCAGGTTTATCCGGCCGTGTACCAGCAGATGCGGCTTTTTTTCCGCCAGGATCCCCTGGTTCGTTTGCCAACCGAAGCGTCTTCATGAATACGTCAGAAGCACTGATTTTCGATACTAGCGTCGAACATTTCGAGGCCCAGGTCATCGAGGCCTCGCGCCGCATTCCCGTCCTGGTCGATTTCTGGGCGGATTGGTGTCCGCCGTGCACCATGCTTACGCCCATCCTGGAGCGCGTTGTGCACGCCTACGCCGGCGCTTTTTTGCTTGCCAAGGTCGAGGTCGACGAAGGCCATAACATGAAGCTGGCCGGCCGCTATGGCATGCGCGGCTTCCCCACCGTTCTGCTCTTCAAGGACGGTGAGGAGCAGGCGCGCTTCCACAGCGCCAAGCCGGAGCATTTCGTGCGTCAGTTTCTGGCCGAGCATGGCGTTGCCGCCGCCTGAGTTGCGGCACCATATGCGTCTCGCGCATCGCCTGGATCACATCGCACCTTTTCAGGTGATGGACATCCTGGCGCGCGCCCGTGCCCTGGAGGCTGTTGGGCGCTCCATCATTCACCTGGAGATTGGCGAGCCTGCGGAGCCGACCCCGGAGCCCATCGTCGAGGCCGGCATTGCTGCCCTCGCTGCCGGCCACCACCACTACACGACGGCCTTGGGTCTGCCCGAATTGCGTGCCGCCATTGCGCAGCACTATCGCGAGCGTCATGGTGTGACGGTGGCCCCGGAGCGTGTGGTGGTGACGCCTGGCTCGTCGGGCGCGCTCATCCTCGCGCTGGGAGCCCTGGCCGATGCCGGCGGCGAGGTGTTGATGGCGGACCCGGGCTATCCCTGCAACCGCCATTTCGCGCATTTTCTCGATCTCGTGCCGCGCAGCTTGCCGGTGGGACCGGAGAGCGCCTTCCAGTTGAACGCGGACCTGCTGCAGCAGCACTGGACCGAGCGGGTGCAGGCGGTGCTGCTGGCGTCGCCGTCCAATCCTACCGGCACGGCGGTGGATGGTCCCGCCATGGCGGCCATCGCCGCTCTCTGTCGCGCGCGCGGCGCGCATCTCATCGTCGACGAGATCTACCATGAGCTCATCTACGATCCCGGTTTTGCGACGGCCCTGGCGCTGGACGACGGCGCTTTCGTCATCAACAGCTTTTCCAAGTATTTCCACATGACGGGCTGGCGTCTTGGCTGGCTGGTGGCGCCGGAATGGGCTCTGGAAGGCATCGAACGGCTGGCGCAGAACATCTTTCTGGCGCCCTCCACGCCCGCTCAATATGCCGCGCTTGCCGCCTTTGCGCCGCAGACGCTGCAGATCCTCGATGCGCGCAAAGCGGAGATGAAGGCGCGGCGCGATTATCTGGTTTCCGCCATCGGCTCCCTTGGCTTTCGCGTTCCGGTGATCCCGCAGGGAGCGTTCTACGTCTATGCGGACTGCAGTTCGCTGGGGCTGGACAGCCAAGCCTTATGCACCAAGCTGCTGGACGAGGCGGGCGTTGCGTTGACCCCGGGGATGGATTTCGGCACGCACGAGGCGCACCGCTATGTGCGTCTGTCTTATACCGTTCCTCTCGAACAACTGCGCGAGGCCGTGGCGCGCATGGCGGCCTGCCTGGGACATCAATAAGAAGGCTGGGCAACAGAGTCTGCTGTCGATGCGGGGCGCCAACTGTCCTCACTGCCCGTGGCCGGGAAATGCAACGCCTGGCATTTCCCTCGAATCTAAGGGTTGCGGCGGCGCTGGCTCCAGGCCAGTCCCAGAACGCCCAGCGGCAGCAGCAGCAAAGTGCCGGGCTGCGCCACCGCCGCGGCTAGAGGGTCGGCGCCAGCGCTCGGGTAGCGGCTGGGTGTGAGGCCAGGGTGACTGGCTGTTACAGCGGCAATGGTTTGGGGCGTGCCGGCGCGGGGTGTGTCCGTGGCCAGGGCCATGCCGCAAGTCGTCAGCCAGAGCAGGGGTATTGCCGCCGTCAGGGTAGGTTTCATGGGCCGCTCCGCGCAAGTGTTTTCGCATGTCTTGCCAAAAGCGTGCCCGCGGCGAGCGCAGTGCAGAAGGTGGTTCAAGGGGGACGAACGGCCTGAAGCGCGCCGTAGCCGGCGCCGTCAACAGCAAGAGAAGGCTGGCGCTGGAGAAAATCTGCCGCTAACTGTCAGACTCTCACCGGGTGAGGGGCGAAAAAAAAGCCGGCCAGGCCGGCTTTTCGTTCCCAGACTTCCTTAGTTGGAAGAACCGGAGGTGGCAGTACCGTCGGTAGCCGGGGCAGCAGCGGAGGAATCAGCAGCAGGCGCGGCCGGGGCGGCAGAGGAGGACTCAGCGGCGGGGGCGGCGGGAGCAGCGGACTCGGTGGTCGCGGCCGGAGCGCTTTCGGTGGTGGAGGTGGACTCTTCTTTCTTGCCGCAGGCGGACAGAGAAACAGCCAGAAGAGCAGCCAGAAGGACGGAATATTTCATCATCTTCCCTTTAAATTAAAGTGGATAAACCCATACCAATCGGTCAGGGACTCGAAATCCAACCGACCGCGGGATTCTAGCAAAAAGCATAAAGAAATATAGGGGGCCCGGCCATTGTTCAATGCTTGTTGTGAATTGACAACAATGATATTTGGTTTTTTATTCTAATGAATTCAGCGAGTTAATCTCCCGTTTCGGGCCATATCGCCTCCCGCTGAGGCATGTCCGCGAGAGTGATAAGCGCCGCTTCAGGATTGTTGCGGCAGGCACGCGTGCGCTAAGGCATGCCAATAGGCCGCCCCGATGGGCAACAAGGCGTCGTTGAAATCATAGCGCGGGTTATGCAGGCGGCAGTCCCCATCGGTTTCGCCATTCCCCAACCACACATAACAGCCGGGACGCTCCTGCAAGAAATAGGCGAAATCTTCCGCCCCCATGGAAGGCGGGAGGTGGCGGTGAACCCGCTCCGCGCCCACCAAGCGCTCGGCGACTGCGGCGCAGCGCGCGGCTTCGGCACTGTCGTTGATGGTGGGCGGATAGCCGGGGCGATAATCCAGGTCGACCTCAAGACCGTAGCCCCGCGCCGTGCCCTCGCAAAGTTCTTCCAGGGCGCGGCGCACCTGTCCCTGGGTGGTGGGGCTGAGGGTGCGCACCGTGCCACCCAGTTCGGCCAGTTCCGGAATGACGTTGTAGGCCGTGCCCGCGTGTACGCGCGTCACCGAGAGGACGGCGGCATCAAGGGGATCGATGCGCCGCGCCACGATGCTCTGCAGCGCCTGCACCAAGGCGCAGGCCGCGAGCACGGGGTCGCGGCCCTGGTGCGGCATGGCGGCATGAGCGGCCTGCCCTTGGAGCATGATGCGGAATTGATCGGTGCCCGCCATTGCCGCGCCGGCATGCACGGCGAAGTGGCCGGCCGGCAGGCCAGGCCAGTTGTGCAGCCCATAGACGCTGCGGATCGCATAACGCTCCAGCAGGCCCTGCTCGATCATGGCGCGCGCGCCTCCATCGGCTTCTTCTGCGGGCTGGAAAATGAACACGACGGTGCCGTCGAAGCTGGCGCTGCGCGCCATCAGGGTGGCTGCCGCCAGCAGCATGGCGGTATGGCCGTCGTGGCCACAGGCGTGCATTTTCCCAGGGTGGCGCGAGCGATGAGGGAAATGGTTGAGTTCGTCGATCGGTAGCGCGTCCATATCCGCACGCAGGCCTATGCAGCGTCCCGAGTTCCCGGCGCCGAGCACGCCCACGACCCCGGTGCCGGCCCAGCCCGGACTCACTTCGAGGCCAAGATCAGCAAGCCAGGCGGCGACCCGCTCTGCAGTGCGGTGCTCCTCGAAGGCGAGTTCCGGATGGGCGTGCAGGTCGCGCCGCAGATCGGTCAGGGACGCCAGGTCGGAAGAGGATAAGGGAATCATGCTCGCAGTATCGCTGATGCCGGCGGCAATGTGACAGTGTAATGCAAGGGGCTCGGACTCCACCGGGTCGGCGTGGCAGCCGGCAGGTGCACTTGTGCACACGCTATACCGTCTTATCCCCAGGGTTTCCCCAGGTTTGCTGCTTTGCAGCGTCACTGCCGGGGCATAGAATCCCCGCATGGCTGCTATCCATCCCATGGCGTCGAACGCCGACACCCAGCTCGCGCAGTTGCGCTTGCCACCGCACTCCGTTGAAGCCGAACAGGCTGTCCTGGGCGGCCTGTTGCTGGACAACGGCGCTTGGGATCGCATCGCCGATCTGGTGAGCGAGGAAGATTTTTATCGCCAGGATCATCGCCAGATCCTGCGCGCCATCGCGTTGCTCATCGACGCCGGCAAACCTGCCGATGCGGTGACCGTGGCGGAAGCCCTGCGCAGCAGGGGCGAGTTGGAAAACGCCGGTGGGTTGCCTTATCTGGCGGCGTTGGCGGGCAACACCCCATCCGCTGCCAACATTCGTCGCTATGCGGAGATCGTGCGCGAGCGCGCGGTGCTGCGCCGCCTGGTGGACACCGCCACGCAGATCGCCGATTCGGCCTATGCGCCGGCCGGCAAGAGTGCCTCTCAGCTGCTGGACGAGGCCGAGGCGCGGGTGTTCGAGATCGCCGAGGCGGGCCATCGCGGCGGCGCCGGCTTCCAGAAGCTCAAGCCTTTGCTGGTGCAGGCCATGGAGCGCATCGACGAGCTCTACCATCGCGATTCCGACAGCGACGTGACCGGGGTGCCGACCGGCTTCGCCGATCTGGACAGCAAAACCTCGGGCCTGCAGCCCGGCGACCTCGTCATCGTCGCCGGCCGCCCGTCCATGGGCAAGACCGCGTTTTCCCTCAACATCGCCGAGAACGTGGCCATCGACCTGGGTCTCCCGGTGGCGGTGTTCTCGATGGAGATGGCCAGCCAGCAACTGGTCATGCGCATGATGGGTTCGGTGGGCCGGCTCGATCAGCACAAGCTGCGCACCGGGCGACTCGACGAGGACGACTGGCCGCGCCTGACGCATGCGCTCGCCAAGCTCGACGAGGCGCCGCTGTTCATCGATGAGACTCCGGCGCTCAACGCGCTGGAATTGCGCGCGCGCGCGCGGCGCCTGATGCGCGAATGCGGCAAACTGGGCCTCATCGTGGTGGATTACCTGCAGCTCATGTCGGCCAGCAGCCAGGGCGAAAACCGCGCCACCGAAATCTCCGAGATTTCCCGCTCGCTGAAGGCGCTGGCCAAGGAGCTGCACTGCCCGGTGATCGCCCTGTCGCAGCTCAACCGCTCGCTGGAGCAGCGCCCCAACAAGCGGCCGGTGATGTCCGACCTGCGCGAATCGGGCGCCATCGAGCAGGATGCCGACGTGATCCTGTTCATCTACCGCGACGAGGTCTATAACCCGGATTCGCAGGACAAGGGGCGCGCCGAGGTGATCATTGGCAAGCAGCGCAACGGCCCCATCGGCACTGTCGGCTTGGCCTTTCTCGGCCAGTACACCCGCTTCGAGAATCTCGCCTCTGGATATTGAGGCGTGCGCTTGTTCCGGTCCTGACGGTGCGCCCGCTACTCGCGCGCATTTCCCTCGATGCTCTGGCCCACAATCTGCGGGTGGCGCGGCGCCATGCCGGGAGCGCGCGCCTCTGGGCGGTGGTCAAGGCCAACGGCTACGGCCACGGCCTGGCCCGCGTGGTACGTGCCCTCGGCCAGGCCGACGGCTTTGCCCTGCTCACCCTGGACGAGGCCGCCAACTTGCGCCAGATGGGCGTGGAGCAGCCCATTCTTTTGCTGGAGGGGTTTTTCGATGCTGGGGAGATCGCGCCCTGTTACGAACTCCGCCTCAGCCCGGTGCTGCACCGCGTGGAGCAGTTGGCGATGCTGGAGCGGGCGCGTCGCGATGGCCCCCTGGATATCTACCTGAAGTTCAACAGCGGCATGAATCGCCTCGGTTTCCCGCTCGCCGATCTGTCCGAACTGGTCGATCGCGCGCGCCTGCTTGCCGGCGGCGGAAGGCTGACTCTGATGACCCACTTCGCCACGGCCGATGAGGCGCTGGGGGTGGACTGGCAGCTTGAGCCTTTCCTGGCGCAGGCCCGGGCCAGCGGATTGCCGCTGTCGCTGGCCAATTCCGCTGCCCTGCTGCGCCGTCCCGACAGCCTGGGGGATTGGGCGCGCCCGGGCATCATGCTCTATGGCGCTTCACCGTTCGCCGATGTCAGCGCGGCGAGTCTGGGGCTGCGCCCCGCCATGACCCTGGTGAGCGAAATCATCGCTGTACAGGATCTCGCCCCCGGGGCGGGCGTCGGTTATGGCCTGGCCTGGCGGGCACCGCAGCGCACGCGCGTGGGGGTCGTCGCCTGCGGTTACGCCGACGGTTATCCGCGCCACGCGCCGAATGGCACGCCGGTGCTGGTGGACGGTCAGCGCTGCGGTCTGGTCGGGCGGGTGTCCATGGATATGCTTGCGGTGGACCTGAGCGGGCTTTCCGCGGCGGGAGTGGGCAGCGCGGTGACGCTGTGGGGCGAGGGACTGCCGGTGGAGGACGTGGCGACCGCCGCCGGAACCATCAGCTACGAGCTGCTTTGCGCCCTGGCGCCGCGCGTTCCCGTCGCGGAAATCTGACGGCGACGGGCCTCAGCCGATCGCGGCGTCGTCGAAGCATTCCAGCCGGCGCGGCCCGTCGATGTAGGGCGCGAGATCGAATTCGTCGAACGCCTGGGCGAGCAGGCGCTCGAACCCGGCAGCGTCGCCGACGCCCTCATACACTTCCATCCACAAGCCTGGCTCGCCGTCTTTTTGCAGCAGGCGGCCGCGCACGCCGGTACGGCAGGCGAGCCGCGCCTGCAGGCCGCGCACCTGGGTGGCGGCTTCGAGCCAGTCGCGCTCCGTCACGCGGTAGTAGATGTAGTAGTGCTTCAAGACAGGGTGTAGGGCAGAGGCCGGAAAATGAGCACCGGTCCGTCCTGCTCCTGCCAGTGCACAGGATGGGCCGCAGCACTTTCGGTCTGCACCACGGCCAGCACATCGTAGCCGCCGCCGGGCGCCGGCGCGGCATTGGCTACCATGCCGATGGCCTGCCCCGGCAGATCGTCGGAATAGAGGGCATCGCCGGGCGCGGGGTTGCCCGCGTCGAGGTGCGCCAGCAGCATGCGCCGCTTGAGCTTGCCGAGATATTGGGAACGGGCGACGATTTCCTGGCCGGGGTAGCAACCCTTCTGGAAGCTGACGCCGCCCAGCGCTTCCAGGTTCACCATCTGCGGCACGAACTGGTCCTGGGTGGCGGCGACGATCATGGGGATGCCGTTGGCGAGCCGCATCCAGTCCCACACTGCGCTGCCCACCGGGCGCGCCAACGGTTTCAGGGTCTGCCATACACTGGGGGCATGGTGGGGATCGAGGGAGAGCACGAACTTATC